>JBDOMS010000662.1:0-4308 GCA_039831735.1 Pirellulales bacterium | reverse complement strand
GGGTACTTGGGGTGAGCCCATCGTTTATAAAAAGAGGAGGTTTCCGGTTTGTGTCACATGCTTCTCTAAGTCCCGGAACCACAAGCCCTTGGGCATTACTCAATGCGGAGGTAGAGCAAGGAGAGTGCATCCCTGTGGTCTTGGATCAGGCCACTGCCCAGTGGGGACTAAAACTTGGAGGGGTGGGATCCATTTTTTCATATTCGAATGGAGATCATGTATGCAAGATGAAAATCGTTGGATTGCTTGAGCCTGGGCTGCTTCAGGGCGCAATCGTTACATCGGAAGAAAACTTTGTTCATGTTTTTCCTGAGATATCAGGATATTCGATGGCGCTTGTTGATGCATCGAGACTGTCTCCGGAGGATAAAGGGATCGTGCGTCCGGCAATTGGCACAGTATGGGCTGACGCTGGTGTTACAGTAGAGTTAGCTATTGATCGCCTACGAAGTCTTTATGCGGTGCAGAACACTTTTCTGTCAGGCTTTCAAATCCTAGGTAGCCTCGGTTTGCTCCTAGGTACGTTTGGGGTTGCTGCCGTTCAGGTTCAGGGTGTTCTTGAGCGACGTAGTGTAATGGCCCTCCTCAGATCGATAGGCTTTACCCTCGGTCGGCTTCGTGGTCTTATCGTCCGAGAAACGGTGTTGTTAGTTGGTAGCGGTCTTGGTCTTGGGGCCATCAGTGGTTTACTGGTTCTGGCACCTCTTCTTCACTCCGGTCAAGCAAATGTTCCTTGGGCATGGCTTGTTTTGTCAGCTTGCCTTACGCTCTTCGTTTCTGCCCTCACGGGTTTATTTGTCGCGTGTGAGGCAATTGTTCCAATTCGTCCGCCAAGCGAATGACAGTGTGTGTTTGTGGTTTGATGGGTTTTGCTCATGCACAATATTGTTGTGATCATGCCTCGGTGGGTTGGAGATGTTGTGATGGCAACGCCATTATTACGTGGCCTACGACGTCACTTCCTCCACGCACGCATAACTGCTGTGTTGCGTCCTCTCGCTGTTGAACTGCTATCAGGGACAGAGTGGTTTGATAATACGATATTGTATGATCGCCACAGTGGACGGTCAGAGTTTGGCTTCAAGTCAGCCGTGAAGCAGTTGCGTGCTCTCAGGGCAGATGCTGCCATTGTTATCCCAAACTCACTTTCAAGTGCATCGCTGGCGTACTTTGGTGGTGTCCGGCGAAGAGTTGGAATGGCAATGCATTATCGACGTTTTTTTTTGACGGACCCAGTGAGTCCTCCACGGGATGGCTGGCGTCGAAAGCCATTCTCATCTGCATCATATCCTGTACTGTTGGGAAAGAGGCTCGGCATGCCCTCTGAACCATTGCGTCTAGAACTTGCAATCATGTCGGAGGATAGGGAGCTCGGTGGTAGCGTGTTGGAACGTTTGTTTCCAGGCTTTGATGCGTCTACGACCTTGATAGTGATCAATGATGGGGCAGCATTCGGTCCGTCAAAACGATGGGGAAACGAAAAAGTGGCACAACTGAGCCATTTCCTGATCAAGCGAATACCTACCGCACGTATTCTCATCCATTGTGGTCCTGGAGAGAGAGATGAAGCAAGAACTGTGTGTCGTGTTGTGGGACACCCATCTGTTCAGAGTCTGGCCGATGAACCGGCAATTCCTTTCGGCTTGTCAAAATCAGTTATTCAACGTGCTGACGTTGTTATTTCGACGGATAGTGGTCCCCGGCATATTGCTGCAGCGTTTCAACGCCCAACCGTAGTCATCCATGGCCCCATGGATCCAGTACTCAGCAGAAGCGAGCACGATAAACTGGTTGAAGTACGTTTGGACCTCTCGTGTTCGCCATGTGGTCAGTCAATCTGCCCACTGAAGCATCACGATTGCATGCAGCTACTTTCCGTGGAGGATGTGGGGATAAACGTAATCAAATTTCTGGAGACGAGTTCATGATGCAGATGCTTGGAATGTTGGGTGCGATTGCTTTGACCGCTATTTGTTGGGGCCTTTATGGGCCGGTTCTCCACTTTGGTAGGGATGCGATGCAGTCAGCGTTACGTCCTTTTATGTGTGTTGGTATCGCATATTTCCTGATAGCAGTGTTGATTCCACTCTTTTTACTTCGCCGCGGTGAACGCGGTGGTTGGACATCAAAAGGCACGCTTTGGAGCCTCCTCGCTGGTGCAGTGGGTGCGTTAGGTGCCCTTGGTGTCATTCTTGCTTTGCGGTTTGGGGGAAAACCAATTTATGTAATGCCACTTGTCTTTGGTGGGGCTCCTGTTGTTAATACGCTTCTTACAGCATTTATGAGCAAGTCTTTCAATCAGTTGAAGGCCCCGTTTCTCGCTGGTCTGATTCTTGTTATTACGGGTGCCGTAGTTGTGCTTGTATTTAAGCCGCAGCCCATGCCTCATAATGACCAGACTACTGTCCAGGCAGTAACTGACTCGGACCAATCAAAAGATCCAGTGGCTGTTCAAGAACGAGCAGAGCAGTTTCTTGAGGTACTTCTGTCAACGCTTTTGGCCATGTTGTCCTGGGGAGCCTACGGCCCGGTACTTCACCGTGGGCAATCTGCTATGGGAGGCAGTCGTCTTCGACCTCTTATCTGTATTGGCGCTGCCTATTTCCTCATTGCTGTTGTGGTACCATTTCTTCTTCTTCGTCCGCTGGGAGACAATGGCAACTGGGGCTTCTGGGGCACGATCATGAGTCTCTCTGCCGGATCACTGGGAGCCATTGGCGCGCTTGGTACGATTCTTGCGTTTACATGTGGAGGAAAGCCTTTTACGGTCATGCCAGTTGTGTTTGGGTGTGCTCCCGTCATTAACACGCTTGCAACACTGGCTTTCGCACACACCCCGATGAGTGCTGTTAGCCCATGGTTTTTGGCCGGAATGCTGGTCGTGGCAGTTGGTGCTGCCACCGTTCTTATTTGTGGTCCGCGGGGGCCAGCGAAAAAACCAGCTTCCTAAGTGCCACGTGTATTTCCAAACCATTCGATATGATGACGATGAGCGAGACGGTATCCACGCTGTTTGCAGGCGTTCGAAAGCCACGCGGTGGTGCGGTGTAGGTGTTCTTTTGATGTGCCCTGAGGCATCATAAATATCACGCCATCTTGGTGTTGAAGCCGAAGGTCATGAATCCATGCATCGGCCTCACCGAGGTCTTCCTGAGTCTCAATCACAAATTTTATCTGCCACGGCCCGGAAGCGAGAAGAGCCTGAAGAACATTGTCTTGCCTTCGAGAAGACTGATGACGTTTTGCCCACGATACTGACATGTTTTTAGTTGGACTAGACGAGCTTAGCTTCGGGCTGATCGACAGAAGGTCCGCAAGAAGTTGATCTTCGAATGATTGTGGAATAACCGTACCAGCTGTTTCAATTGTCACATGATATCTCTGGCGACGAAGTTGATCACACAGGGCCACTGTTTCATTGAACAGCAGCGGTTCTCCCCCAGTAACAACGACATGCCGGTGTTCTTGTTTTTCAACCACGCGAAGAATCTCTGGTATGGTCATGTGCGTTCCAGAAGGTTCCCATGATGTGAATGGGGTGTCGCACCAGTGGCATCGAAGATTACAGCCTGTTATTCGAACAAACGCACTCGGTGTTCCAGCGAGTAATCCTTCGCCTTGAAGAGACGAGTAGATTTCATTGATGTGCATCAAACTGTTCACAGTTTTTTACGAGGAGTGGATCAATGACGCCGGCACTGGCAAAACCTTCTGCCCGTAGGGTACACGAATCACACGCATTGCAAGGATGGCCAGAAGACTTTGGATCATAGCAACTGTTTGTCAGAGCAAAGTCAACATGAAGCTGAAGACCGAGTCGAATGATATCTGTTTTAGAGAGAGAAATGAGCGGTGCGAGAATTCGTATGGGCCGTCCTGAAACACCTGCTTTGGTTGCTAAGTTCGCAACGTTCTGAAATGCATCAAGATACTCAGGCCGGCAGTCCGGGTAACCACTGTAGTCGATGGCATTGACGCCGAGTACGATCGAGTCAGCAGATCTTGTTTCCGCCATGGCCAGTGCTAGAGAAAGAAAAATGGTGTTTCTTGCCGGGACATATGTTTCCGGAATGTCTGACGCCATGTCCTTGCTTGTTCGACCTTTTGGAACTTCGATGTCTGGGTCAACAAGAGCACTTCCGCCAAAAAAGCTCAAATCAATAGGTAAGACAACATGGTCTGTGATACCAAGGCTTGCAGCGATTTTTTTAGCACACTCAAGTTCTACCCGGTGGCGTTGGCCATAATCGAATGAAATTGCCACGAGGGAGTAGCCTTCTCGTTGAGCCCAGGCAGCTGCTGTGGCGG
>JBDOMS010000658.1:0-4310 GCA_039831735.1 Pirellulales bacterium | reverse complement strand
CAAGAATCAATTCTCGAACGGCCTGTTCTTCCAGACCATGCCAAACATGTGAAAAGTCTGACTCGCTTACGCCATCGGATTCATCAGCACCCGTGGCTACACTATCTGTCACAACTACTGCCTTCGCCTTTTCTCGCAACTCCTTGACTGCCTCTCCACGTTCTTGCTTCACTGCAATACTGTTGGCGACTTTTAGATCAGCTAGATAATCACGAATAAGTTGGTTTCGTAACTCAGAATAATCAGCGAGTTCATATTCTTTCTTTGGCTTGCCTGCTTTAGCCACAAGTTCTTCCTGCATTTCACAAAGAACCCGGATGTGCCGATGGGCCTCCTCAAGGGCTTCCAACATTCTTTCTTCTGGCATTTCACGAGCAAAACCCTCGATCATAAGAATTGCCGAGGTGCTCCCTGACACAACCAAGTCGAGGTCACTCTCTTCCAATTGATCCTGTGTTGGAAAAGGGACAAATTGACCATTCACTTGGGCCAATCGAACACTCCCAAGTGGTCCCTGAAAAGGAAGTGAAGAGATACTAAGAGCAGCGGACGCTCCGTTCATTGCAAGAAGATCTGGATCATTTTGCCTGTCACTAGCAAGCACTGAAGCTTGAATTTGCACCTCGTCATAAAATCCCTCCGGGAAAAGAGGACGAATCGGTCGATCAATAAGGCGACTCGTGAGTGTCTCCTTCATAGTCGGGCGACCTTCTCGCTTCAAAAATCCACCAGGAAACTTCCCAGCAGCAGCGGTTCGCTCACGGTAGTCACATGTAAGTGGGAAAAAGTCGATACCCGGCCGGGGTGCCCCAGTTGCAGCCGCCACAAGAACAGTTGTCTCACCATAAGAAACAAGCACACTTCCGGCTGCCTGTTTGGCCAGAAAGCCTGTCTCGATTGCAAATAGCTTTTCTCCAATTTGTCTTTCAACGCGATGTTTCACTTAATTTTTCCTTCCTTCACTTACAACTACAACAAAAATCTCTAAGAGCTGAAATGAACACGTTATGACCGACCCTCAAATCAGCTTTTATTTGTTTGCACATAACCAAGCCGTTTCCTACATGCCGACGAGATGTCGGTTCCGTGCAGGGTGTACCACACCAACAAATACCAGTTGAAACGAGTCTTATTTGCGAATCTCAAGCCGCTTGATGACATCAAGATAACGCTGCGGTGCAACTTTTTTAAGATAGTCAAGCAGACGACGGCGACGGCTCACCATCATTAGCAAACCTCGCCGACTGGCAAAGTCTTTACTGTGCTTTTTGAAGTGATCTGTCAAATGAGAAATTCGCCCAGTAAGAAGGGCGATCTGAACTTCTGCCGATCCATTATCGGCTTTTCCGCGCCGATAGGCTTCGATAAGTTCCTCTTTGCGTTCCTTAGTGAGCGACATCAGACTTTTCCACCCGCTTATGGATGGCATTTGTTGTTTGAAAATAACATCTTGTATTGGTCGAAGTTTACTGCTCATGCCCCTCTTTGCAACAGTCAGTCAAGAAAACGGCATGAAAGAGCATACAGCACTCTCAAAAAACAACCGGCTCCTGTGTTCAAAGGCCTAGCCATTGACTGTAAAAGAGGCGCTCTCCACACGCCCGACACCACGAGGTGAGTGGACCACATTCCAGGCCAGACCAAGTTTCTCCAGACAAAGAATGACCCAATACGTGGAATCAAATTCCCACCACTTATGCCCATGCTTAGCCATACGCTGGAATGCGTGATGGTTGTTATGCCAACCCTCACCAAACGCTAAAAGGCCAACCCACCATAGGTTTGTTGAGTCATCATCCGTCTCATAATTCCTGTAACCCCAAATATGAGTAGCTGAATTCACAAACCACGTTACATGGAAAACAATGACCATCCGGACGGCCAATCCCCAGACAAGCCACGATACTCCAGTTTCACGATCGAAAAGCATCCAACCCGATGCAAGCAAAGCAGCGCCTATGAGCACATGCCAGAGCAGAAATGTTGAGTGAAGAAACCGCAAACCACTATCTTTTTGGAGATCAGGAGCCCAACGCTTCACATGAGCAGACACTTCATCTGCTGGATGCTTCGGAAACAACCAGAGCATATGAGCCCACACACCCCCATCACGAGGTGAATGAGGATCTCCCTCTTGATCACTAAACACATGATGTTTCCGATGATTTGCCACCCACACAAGTGAAGACCCTTCACCAGATACACCGCCAAGAAATGCAAACAACCAACGTATCGGGCGGTACGTTGTAAAGCTTCCATGCGTAAGCAAGCGGTGATAACCAAGGCATACACCAAGCCCTCCTGTTACCCAATACAACCCCATACAGATCCAGAAACCAGACCAGGAAAAACAGAATGGGGCTGCGAGTGCTGCGAGATGAATGCCCCCAATCCAAATGACAGTCGGCCAATCAAGATCTGACCATTTCCTGTCCACCTTTTCTCGACGAGGCTCTACTGCCGAACAATGACTTGAACTCTCAGTTGGCACCACGATAGAGGATCGACCGAATGAACAGCCTTGATCATCTAGAGAAATAGATTCACGGGAGTCAGAAGAAACCGAATCGTTTTCAGTGATTGTTGACGGCATACATTTTCTCCTTGAGAACCATTTCTTTCTAACGAAAATATATCTACAAAAATAGCTTTGACGAGATACTTCACTTTCACTAGTACAAGCTGTCAACACCAAGTCGAACTGATGTCAAAAACAGGTCAATTCTTACTCCTGATCATTGATTTCAGGCCGAGTGGCCGTATTTTCCCGACCCCGACTCCTTCCGCCCGCTATCGGCAACACCTGATCAAGCCACGAATTTGACGACAAACGAGGGACCTGCAAGCCTCTCGCTTGACGGACGAGCCACACGAAGCGATCCAACGATACGACCTCAAGGGGCTCTTCCAGAAGCGAAAGCCCCTGGCTTTGAACAAGGGCTCCATCAGAAGACGCTCCTTCCGATGTAAGACGAAACCCGTTTTCATCAATACACACACCGATATTCAAATTATCAAATACTCGCCTTTGCTTCCCATCGAGTGCATGAAAAGCTGGACCTGGCCGACATCCAATCCCGGCAACTAGGTCACCCAGCAATGACTGTGACAGCATTCCATGAGCCCCATCAACCGAAGCCGCCAGCAACTTGAGCCGACCATTGTGCCACTGAAGTCTCTTAATTTGCATCGCCACAGTGCCCTTCAACTGGTAACCCAAAGTTGACAGCTCTTCCATTTGAATCCCTTCAATAAGCCCCGTCATATCACTCGACCATTCCCCATGTTCATAGTGACCACTCAATACACCGGTCAATAGAGCACTTGGACCAAACTGAATCACTTCAGCGACGTCCGGAATACATTCCTTGAGGACATCCCACGGGATTGGCGTTTCGATCGTCCCATGCACGTTCACTTTCACACTATCCCGAACAGTCGAAATGATGCGTACATCATCATTGCCACTACTTACACGATGAAACCGAATGCCTCGAGAATCTCCAACCGCCACACACTCTATCCTCAACGGAAATGGCTCTTGTGATATCGGGGCAGAATCCTCAACTCGAGAAGTTTCATCCAAACCCGTCCACTGAAAAGCCTGAACGTCGACAATCCATGAACGGGAGAAGCGAACTGGCTCAAACAGCCAAGCTTTTCCTAAATATGTCATCACTGACATAACATCCCTGCCACACGCTATCGAAGGAATAGTCAGCCGCATTTCACTTGTTGAGGTTTCAACTTCGACTTCTGGTAGCCGAACGAGGGCCTCTCCACTCGGAGACAAAAGTTCACACCCCCACAACCGAACGACACCAGGACGGACATGCTCAAGCTTTTGAAACGTGACCGGCTCTCCAAGCTGCTGTTCAATCTGCCTCTGGAACGAGGCACGGTGTGACAAGGAGTGCCTTTCTATTGCCCACCAGACCAGCACGAACACAGGTACGACCCCAAGTACAAAAAAAACCAGGCGTGCAAAATGAATCTTGGCCTTTGATTGCTCAATGAACATCCTTGTTCCTTCATTGACTCTACAAAAATGACATCACTTTTTTCTTGCCAAATCGTGATACAGGTCCAAACGCGATTGCATTTCTTCAATACTGTCGCCACCTAGCTTGTCAACAAAAGCAGACGCCACTTCAAATGCAACGACATTTTCTACAATCACACTACAGGCACTGACCGCACAAACGTCACTCCGCTCATAGGCTGCATCCTCAGATTCCTTCGTGCGTAGATTCACTGACGCCAAAGGCTTTCGAAGTGTACTAATTGGCTTCATTGCCGCTTTCACCACT
>JBDOMS010000429.1:0-19439 GCA_039831735.1 Pirellulales bacterium | reverse complement strand
TCTCGCATCATGGCCTCCGGCTTTCCGGGGCAACGTCTCAGCAATTAGTGGATCGTATTGGGAATAGTTTAGGTCTGCTCGATCAAGCCATGCAGCGGCTTGCAGCCGCCATTGAACCATCAGGCAAAAACAAGACGGTCCCTCCTGAATGGATTGACGACATGGTGGTAAGTAAAAAAGATCAAACGGCTTGGGGAATGATCGATGCAGCTGCTGTAGGTGATACCAATCGAGCTATACGTCAACTCGCCGAACTTCTTGCAAGTGGAGAAAATGTTATTGGAATCAGTGCACAGTCGGCGAGTGTTTTTAGGAAACTTTCTTCAGCTGCACGTCTTTTGTCGTTGCCCCGTGCATCAGGAAGGCCTGCAGGGGTTGAGTTAGCACTAAGAGATACAGGTGTCGCAGCCTGGCCAAAAGCCATGAATCAAGCGAAGGATGCCCTAAAACACTTAGGCCCACGTCGCGCGAGACGTCTACCATTGGATCTGTATGAGTTGGATCGAAGCCTAAAAAGTGAGTCAAGTCGAGGTCTGCGTGCAAGGCTGGCTTTAGAGCGATTCTTCTGCAAGATGAATGGGAAAGTTAAGTCTGGAAAATTATTGGATTGACCATAAGGATATAGTTGTGAACACAGAAAAGGCACTCGATTCTCGTGATTTATGGGAGAATCCTTTAGCTGCTCGGTATTCGTCAGCCGAGATGACTCGGATATGGGGCGATAACAATCGGTACCGTCTTTGGCGACAAGCATGGCTAGCTTTGGCGGAAGCAGAGGCGGAACTTGGACTTCCGATATCAGCATCTCAACTTAATGAGATGCGAGATGCTATCGATCAACCGATTGATTTTGTTTTAGCATCATCGTATGAAAAACGAATGCGCCATGATGTATTCGCGCATCTCCATACCTTTGCCGATGCGTGTCCGCTCTCAAAGCCTATTTTGCATTTAGGAGCTACCAGTGCATATGTCACGGATAATACCGATCTCATACTCATGAGAGATTCACTTGATCTGGTTGCTGGGAGACTTGCTGTTGTAATTGAACATCTGGCTGAACGAGCCGTGGAAACTGCCGACACAGTCTGTCTAGGCAGAACACATTTGCAGCCAGCGCAGCCAACAACCATCGGAAAAAGAATATGCTTATGGATTCATGATCTTCTTTTTGATCTTGATCAAATACTGGAAAGACGCGCAGCACTACGGGCTCGCGGGGTGAAGGGAACAACAGGAACGCAGGCTAGTTTTCTTGAGCTTTTCAATGGTGATCATGCGAAAGTTCGTCAACTCGATGAATTGGTAGCAAAGAAACTTGGCTTTCCCGAATCCTATGCTGTGAGTGGCCAAACCTACTCCAGAAAAATTGACTCTCAAGTTGTATTTGCATTGGCTGGAATTTCAGAATCTACCCACAAAGCAGGCAATGATCTTCGCTTGGCATCGGCATGGGGTGAACTCGAGGAGCCTTTTGAGTCAGAACAGGTTGGGTCATCTGCCATGCCCTACAAAAGAAATCCAATGCGGGCTGAAAGAATGTGTGGTCTTGCAAGATTTGTTTTAGGCCTTTCTGCGACAACTGAGCAGACAGCTGCAACGCAATGGTTCGAACGGACGCTTGATGACTCAGCGCCTCGTAGACTTGTCTTACCTCAAGCATTTCTCGCAACCGATGCTCAGTTGGTCTTATACGACAATATTGCACAAGGCTTGGTTGTGGTGCCGGGTATCATCAGGCGAACACTTGAACAATACCTTCCATTTCTTGCCAGTGAACGTATCCTCATGGAAGCGACCAAGGCGGGGGGTGATCGACAGGAACTGCATGAGGCAATTCGGCGTCACAGCCATGCCGCAACTGCGCAGATTCGTGATGGTCTTCCCAATGACCTTGTTAATCGATTAAGTGCCGATTCATTGTTTGCCGCTGTTGACTTGTCGACTGCCATGGACGTGAAGGGCCTTGCGGGGAGAGCACCAGAGCAAGTCAAGGAATTTATTTCTGGGCCAGTTGCGTCAGCGCTAGAAAATTGTTCACAGCGAGCAGGAGAATCTTCTGTACGTGTGTAGGAATGTGCCTAGACACGATCTTGATGATGTGACGTACTTCGATTTTTACAACAGTCGGCACATAGCCCAGTCACAATCAGGCGATGTCCCTGAGCACGAAAACGATGCTTTGTAGCTATCGAATTATAAAACTGTGAGATCTCATCACTCGTGAATTCAATAAGTTGTTCGCAAGAGGTGCAGTAAAGATGATCATGCTGGGGGTACCCATAATCATGTTCATACACTCGTCGGCCCCCCAGTACCATCTCCTTGAGAAGGCCTGCTGATACCATTTCTGCAAGGGTGCGATAAACGGTTGGCCGGCTCGCACTTGCTCCTTCTGGAGTTTTTCGTAAGTCATCAAGTAACTGATCAGCATCAAAATGTTCATGATGGCCTGACACGTAGTCGACAATCACTTGTCGTTGTTTTGTAATCCTCTTTCCACGAGACTGGAGAAACTCTTCAAACCGCTCCTGAGGTGTGAGCGATGTATCGACTTTGCCTAGTGGAAATCCTGCAAGCGACATATTTGTACTCCTCAACCATATTGTAGCGTATACAAAAAAAACGCGACCAGACCGGCAACGGTTTGGGCACGTTTTTTTGACCAAAACAGCCCTTGTTATCTTGGACTTTTGCCAAAATATTGAGGCCGTCGAAACATATGTTTCACAATGTCTTGATGACTCGAATGATTCGAATCGCTCTAGCTCAACCGATCGAGCAACCGATCAAGAGCCGCATCAAGCTTCTCAGGTGTCTCATAGGAGCCATCAGCAATGGCAGCTCGAATTGAGTTTACTTTGTCAAGCCGAATGTCTGAAGCTGCCCCTGCTGCTTGTACGGCATCGGCTGACAATGCAACGGTATCCTGAACGTCACTAATACCGCTATTGGTAACAGCGTCGGAAGCTTTAGAAGATTCTACACCCTTCACTCCATTGACGCTCTGTGATCCGTGCGTTGATGTAATTCCCCAGATATTCATAGTGTTCTCCTTACGTGACAGCAGATCTGATTCCCACATTCCCCAAACACTTGTTGTATACGAAAGCAAGTCTTTGGGAGTTCACTCAAATCAGCAGGTGTCGTCCTTTCTATTGTGGCCGCGCCTTTGAAGTGAGGCGATACCAACTCTAAAAAAATCCTTTCCAATTCGATTTCTCTCCAACTCATTTTCATCGTCTCGTAGGACATGAAAACTTTAGTAAATTTTTTTGAACCACATAGCCCTACTTACATAGGGATAAAAGGCACGCAAACTACCCAAGCTGCTTAAAGCTCGCTGCTTACATTGCAAATTCTGGTCGTCGCCTTTCCAGTTGATTTTGGAGTCGCTCAACAATTGCTGAGTGCATTTGGCTGACCCGGCTTTCTGAAAGATCAAGCGTTGCACCGATCTCTTTCATGGTGAGTTCTTCGTAGTAATACAAAATAATGATGAGACGTTCATTTCGGTTGAGCCCTTTGGTGACAAGCCTCATAAGGTCTGCTTTTTGAATTCGACGAGTGGGGTCATCTCCCTTTTTGTCCTCAAGAATATCAATTTCACGAACATCCTTTGAACTATCTGTTTCACACCATTTTTTATTGAGACTCACCAGACTGGCAGCATTTGCTTCCACAAGAAGTTTTTCAAATTCTTCTCGTGAAAGCCCCATGTATTCAGCGACTTCTGCATCGGCTGGGGTTCTTCCAAGCTTTGCTTCCATAGTCTTTATGGCTTCATTCAATTTACTGGCTTTACTGCGAACAAGTCGCGGAACCCAGTCCATCGTACGAAGCTCATCGAGCATTGCTCCACGAATTCGTGGAACACAATACGTCTCAAATTTGACACCCCTTGACATATCAAATGCATCAATGGCATCCATCAGGCCAAACGTTCCAGCAGAGACAAGATCGTCAAGTTCGACGCCGTCGGGAAGACGAGCCCAAATTCGCTCTCCGTTGTAACGCACGAGCGGGAGATAAAGCTCCATGAGTTTATTTCGAAGCTCTTCGTTGGATTGATCCTTTTTGAAAGTCTTCCAGATAGCATGGACTTCCTCAGGCGTCAGATTGATTGAGAGATAGGGCACGTCATCACTCCTTGAATAATGTCCAATTTGTCGTTATCGACGATTAGTACGTCCATTCGTTAAGTCGTTCTCAGGTGGCCACCTGGCTTGCCTGAATTAACAAGATTATTGATCCAAGAGACAGCCTCAGGCCGCCCGAGAAACCTCCTCGCCTTCGATTGTGGTAAAAACTTCAATTGCCATTTCTTGAGCAACCTCCTCCTCAGCTAGAACCGTGATGCCGGGCAGGTGACGATTCAAAGCCAGGAACACCTGGCTTCGCATGTGGCCTGGAACTACAAGAACAGGTGATGTTCCCCGTTCAAGCTTCGGCCGTCGAGCGCGGCGAACATGTGCAATCAGTGCTGATGGCGGCACTCCGTCTCGTAGCACATCCAATGCACTAGAGCCAAAACGAATAATACATAACTTGCCGTCAGAATCTCGGAGCCGATTGCAAATGGTATGAGAAAAATGATGCCGAATACGTTCAACGAAAATGTCTTGCTCAACACGGCTTGTTCCATCGGTCAAATCAGTCATTACTTCAATGAGCTCTGAAAGAGGTCTAATCGGAACATTCTCTTTCAAAAGAGCCTGAAGTGTTCGGTGAATGCGAGCAAGAGATAAAGACTCAGAATTAATTTGGCCCACAACAGTCGGTTGAGTTTTTCGAAGCGACTCAATCAGTCGTGATACGGCATCGCGGGTAAGTAAACGATGGGCGTGCTGGCGGATAGAGGCTTCAATGCAACGAATAACCACCTCACCAATTCCAAAGACAGATGCGCCCTGTTGCTTTTGGGCTTCAGCCTGTGCTTGCCCCACCCATTTGCCATGCTGCAGTGATAGTGGATCAGTACCGTCTTCCCCATCGAGGCTGTTACTCACAGTTTCATGTGGCACGACAAACCATCTCGCAGGAGGGATGGAGGATTCGTAAACCGTATCTCCGGCAATACAAATACGAAGCGTTCTTTCTGACAAGTTATGATTATCCCGGAAACGAACAGGCGGCGAAAGAAATCCGAGATCACCAGCTATGCGGTCTCTTATCCCAGATACCGCACCATGGATACCGTGCGTGGCTCCCTGCCTTGATTGTTCTGCAACGAGATAGACAAGCTCACTGCCAAACTCGACCTCGATATTCGTACTGGCAAGAACGGCCTCAGTGAGTGCAGTCGCACGAGAGTTTTTGGAGTCTGATACAAGTGCTACTTGTTTTGAAAGTCGACGTTTCCGGCGATGCGTAAACCAAGCGCCTGAGAGGGTAATTGCCGCCATAACTAAAAGGGGAATTCGAGGGAGATCCGAAAAGCTTAGAAGCCCTAAAAACAATGCAGTGATAGCCAAGACATGCGGCCGAGAGGCAAACTGACGCCCAAACTCTCTCGATAAATCAACAGCTGTACTCGAACGAGAAACGAGAAGCCCCATCGCAATGGAAATGAGAAGTGCCGGAATTGCAGTGGCCAACCCATCCCCAATGGTAAGCCGTGAAAAAACATTCGCTGCCTTTTGTACTGGCATGCCGTGCTGGGTTACACCAACAATGAGCCCACCAACAACATTAACACCAGTAATGATAACACTGGCAATTGCCTCGCCACGAATAAATCGACTTGCTCCATCCATGCTGGCAAAAAAATCAGCGTGTTTTTGAAGGTCATTTCGCATGGCACGTGCATCTTCACGCGTGATGGTGCCGGCCTGCACTTCATTATCGATGGCCATCTGTCGTCCTGGCAGACCATCGAGCGTGAATCGTGCTGCAACTTCACTGGTTCGAGTTGATCCAGCAGTAATGACAACAAACTGAATGACTGCAATGATGGAAAAAATCACAGCACCAACAATAAGGTTATTTGCTGCAACGAACTCACCAAAGGCCTCAACAACCTGTCCCGCTGCAGATGTTCCTTCCACAGCAGCCCGAGTGAGAATAAGTCGAGTCGTTGCAATATTGAGCACCAATCGGACTAAAGTGGCTCCAAGAAGAAACGTTGGAAAGATGCTCATTTCTATTGGTGTTTTAGCTGCCAATGATCCAAGGAGTGCTAAGACGGCCAACGTGAGATTAGCGGCCAACATGACATCAACCACAGCGGCTGGAACGGGTGCCATGACTACCAATACAGCGAGTAGAATTGCAGCAGGGATCAGATAATCGAGAAGATGGGCAGAAATGCCTCGATGAACAACGGTTGAAGTGGCTGCTTGTAACGCCATATTTTCCAGTAACGTTCTGACGCGGTTGATTAAAATTGGCCCACTGAGAGATTGACTTTTTGGCAATCGTGCGGGAGAGACACTAGCGAAGTGTCCAATGACCGTCTAGATCGCTAAAGATGTTATAATTTGGTGGTTTCCTTCTTTCAGTCAGAGTATTCATGCTATTTGATCAATTTGGAATCACATTTGAGTATCCCGATAATTGGTCTATCGATATAGATTCCGATGATGTAGGCAGCTCCTCGGCCACTGTACAGTCACCCGATGGAGCGTTCTGGAATCTTAGTGCGTATCGTTCCGGCACCAAGCCAAAAGATATGGTGCAAGTCGTCTCAAGCCAGATGCAAAAAGAATATCAGGATATCGATGTCGAAGAAGTTTGCGATACTGTTTCTGGGTTTCAGCTTTCCGGACTCGACTTCAACTTTTACTGTCTGGACCTTACCAATACAGCACAAGTTCGTGCGGTAGAGCATTTTGAGGCGACGTATATTATTTTTTGTCAGGCTGAAGATCGAGAATGGGAGTCTGTTCACTCTGTATTCGATGCTATGACAGCCAGTTTTTTGAGGTCACTGAGTAGGTGACAATGGAGAATTATCGTTTCTCATTTCCAAGTATTTACCGTTTCTGGTGAAGGCCCTAAACTTTAAAGCTTTAATCTCCTGTCAAGTGGTTTTCACTTGGTCAGCTTAGGAAGTGCTTGTCTTGACGCCATTTATCCTCTTTGTCAGCACCGCAACTTCTGTCGAGTCTCCAGTGACGGCAGACACTAGTCCAATAGGAATGTTCCACTGGCTTATTTTTGGAACGGCTGTTGCGATACTTCTTATTCTTGATTTGACAGTTTTTCACAAACATTCGCATGAGCCAAGCCTTCGTGAAAGTGCATTTTGGACTTGTTTCTGGTCAGCGCTTGCACTTTGTTTCAACGGCTTTATTTGGTGGTGGCTTGGAGCTCAGCCGGCAATTGAATTCCTTACTGGTTACCTTGTTGAGTGGTCACTCTCTATGGACAACGTCTTTGTGTTTGCTGTTGTCTTTGCATACTTTGGCGTGCCGCTCAAGTATCAGTATCGAGTTCTTTTCTGGGGTATTCTTGGTGCCGTGTTTATGCGCCTTACGTTTGTGCTTTTGGGTGCTGAATTAGTAGAGCGTTATAAATGGGTGTTATGGGCGTTCGGAGCATTCCTCGTATACACAGGCATCAAATTGGCTTTGAGCGAGGAGAAACACGAACCAGGAGATAATGTTGTCATTCGAATAATTCGTCGAATTATTCCTGTCGCATCGCACTCGGCAGGAGATAAGTTCTTCATTCGAGAGAATGGACGTCTGACAGCGACACCACTTTTCCTTGTACTGCTTGTTGTGGAGTGCACAGACGTTCTTTTTGCTGTCGACAGTGTTCCAGCAATTCTTGGGGTAGTGTCAAGCGGTACACATTACATGCGATTTATTGCGTTTACGAGTAATGTGTTTGCTATTCTTGGACTGAGAGCGCTGTATTTTCTACTCGCGGGAGTCATGGGTCTATTTCGATTCCTTAATTTTGGTCTTTCAGCCGTACTCATCTTCGTGGGGGGAAAAATGATTGTTGATGCAGCAAGACACAATCAATGGCTAGCAGATATTGGCGGTTGGGATCCTCATGCGAAGGGGCATCTTATTCATCCAGCTGTGTCGCTGCTTGTTATTATTGGGCTCATCGGTACCAGCGTGATTGCATCACTTGTTTTTCCAGAAACAAAGGCAGGCGATGAGCAACATGACCTATCTGATGCACACTGAAATAAGATGCATGCTGAAATCAGATGCATGCTGAACATACTTGATGATATAAAGCCTTATGCTGTTCAGCCATCTGGTCTGCAAGATGTCGCTGTTGAACGAAGGCATGGCCATTAATTCCAAGTTCACCGCTTTTTTGTGTACATTCAAGTGTTTCGATGATTGCGCGAGCAAGGTCATGGACATTGCCAGGCTCGTGGAGGCGTCCATTCTGCTCGCCCTGGAGCATTTCCGGAAACGCCCCGTGATTTGGGGTAACAACTGGTACACCGGAAGCCATAGCCTCGATGACGGGAATGCCTTTGGCCTCTGGAAAAACAGTCGGCATTACAAAGAGATCGATGGACCTGAAAAATGAATGTTTGGTGGCATGGTCAAGTTGACCAAGCCATTTCACATGATCTACAACACCCGCGGCGCAAGCTGTTTGGAGACAAGTGTCGATATACTCTTTTTCTGATTCAATAACTGCACCTGCTGCGTGGATTTCTGCATTGATTTTCTTTCTTACCAGTGGCAATGCTTCAATCAGCAGATGGAGACCTTTTTCGGGGCATGCTCGTGCGAGTGAACCAAGCACGACTGGATTTCCGAGTGCTTGTTTATTTTGGATACGCCGACATACATCTGGCGGTGTTTTCGGAAACTCATTGGGGTCGATCCCATGCGGAATGACTTCAATGATGTTATGTGGCACCGCAAGATAGTCTGCCATAAAGTCTGCAAAAAACTTATTTAGTGCAACGAAGCGATTTACGGAGAGCGCTTGTTTGCGTAGTAGTTCTCGGATTCTGGAATACCACGGCTCTGGTATTTTTTCAATAAAGATATCCTCACCAGAGAGACTGCATACGATAGGTGCATTTGTGGTTTTTCGTATTGGATGTGCCATGCCTAGAAGAAGAGCATTTGAGAGATGGACAACATCGGGCTGAATGTCATTCTTGAGAAGAAAGCAGAGCTTTTGAATTTCTTTTTTCTGGTGTCCATGTTCTCCTAAAAGTGATGATTCTGTAAGAGGACCAAGGTCTGCTGCTTCTATTTTTCCTGTGTGAGAAGACAGCCACAGGAGCAGTCGAGGAGAGTCCAGAAATCGATCAATAAACCAAGGAGTATGGCGAAAAAAAGGAATTTTTTCCTGAAGCCAAACATTGATTCCACCCATTACAACACGGGGTTCGGACACGTTGAGTGCATCAGTTGTCGTAGGAACATAGGCGGGAAGGAGCACGGCATCACAGCCTTGTCGTATCAGGCTTTGAACAAGTGCATTGTCATGAAGGCATGATCCGCAAAGCCTTCCTCCTGCACCAGCTGTAATATGAACAATCCGCACGTTTCAAATTCCATCAGATCGAGTGCCTTCAAGTGAAACCAAAATAAGAGCCAGATCAGCCGGAGTAATTCCACTCATACGACCTGCTTGGGCAAGTGTGTGGGGACGAATCCGCTCTAACTTCTCTCGGGCTTCAGCGCGAAGATGACGAATGGTTGAATAGTCAAAACTCTGAGGGATAACTTTCTCTGCACTTTTCTGTCGCCTGATGATCCTGCCACGCTCGACCGCAAGATATCCTTCATATCGTATATCAGTTTCTATCTGAATGGCTGCATCGTTCGATACAGTTGCTAGTTCAGGGAGCAATGCAACGCAGTGTTCCCATCGAAAATCAGGACGCTTCAATCGGTCAGTCAGAGAAAGGCCTTCCGTTCGGTGTTTTTCGAGGATGGCCAGCGTTGCTTTGATTTCGGCTACCTTATTGTCAAAACGCTTAATGCGGTGTGATTGTGCGAGGCCTAATTGTTTTGCTTTTGGAGTGAGTCGTCTGTCGGCATTGTCATGACGCAGGGCAAGGCGATGCTCGGCTCGACTCGTAAACATGCGGTATGGTTCATCAACACCCCGCGTTACAAGATCATCAATCAGTACGCCAATATAGGCCTCTTCACGTCCAAGCACGAGCGGTGGACGATCGGTCAATGAAATTGCTGCATTCGCTCCAGCGATAAGCCCTTGAGCAGCAGCCTCTTCGTATCCGGTTGTCCCGTTAATTTGTCCGGCACAAAAAAGCCCCTGAATTTTCTTGCTCTCCAAGGTTACTGTGAGCTGATCTGGCGGGCAGTAATCGTATTCAACCGCATATCCGTATCGCATGATTTTGGCCTTCTCGAGGCCTGGAGTGAGACGGATCATCTCATCTTGAACATCACGTGGTAGGCTTGTTGAAATGCCGTTGACGTAGAGTTCCTGTGTCCGGCGGCCTTCTGGCTCAAGAAAGAGTTGGTGGCTGTCACGTGAGGCAAACCGTACAACTTTATCTTCAATACTTGGACAGTATCGTGGTCCCTGTGAAGCAATCTGCCCGGTATACATCGGAGCTCGATGAAGATTGTCACGAATAAGTTGATGGATATCCGGAGTTGTCCGCGTGATCCAGCAAACAACCTGTTCTTGAGAGATGCTTTCGGTGAGAAAAGAAAATGGTTGTGGTGTGACATCACCGGGTTGTGTTTCAAGTTGAGAAAAATCGACCGAATTCGCAGACAAGCGACATGGTGTACCTGTCTTAAACCGTGCAAGAACAATATTTGCTTTCTTAAGAGACTGACTAATACCTGAAGAGGTCCCCTCCCCTGCCCTTCCACCATGCGTTTTTGATTCTCCTGTATGCATGATTGCCTGAAGAAATGTGCCGGTTGTGAGAACAACTCTTGGTGCTTTGTATTCCGCTTCACCGTGCACCCGAACACCGGTGACTCTCAACACCGGGTTACCTGATTCTGATTTGCGATGTGTTGAAGGCTCCAGAATAAGTTCGTCAGCACGTTCCTGTCGCAGATCGATGTTTGGTATTTCTTCAACAAGCCGTTTCACTTCAAGTTGATACTGTTTTTTGTCAGCCTGAGCTCTTGGGCCATGCATGGCTGGTCCCTTCGAGCGATTGAGAACCCTGAATTGAATCCCGGAGATATCAATGGCTTCACCCATCACGCCACCTAAGGCGTCAACCTCTCGAACAAGTTGCGCTTTTCCAACTCCTCCTATAGCCGGATTGCAACTCATTTGACCTACGGTGTCGAGGTTTGCAGAGAGCAGTGCAACGTGTGCACCAAGTCGAGCTGCTGCACAGGCTGCTTCCACACCAGCATGTCCTGCACCGATTACCACCACATCGTATTCGTACACACTCGTCATGATTGAGATTGTATGATTGCCTGAAAGGTTTGAGGTAAATAGAAAACAAGATCTCGAGCAGTTATTGAGATTTCACCAAGATATTGAGATGCGAAATCACCACTTCTGCCATGCACCCATACTCCTAAACGCGATGCTTCAAATGGTGAAAGGCCCTGACCAAGCAACGCTCCAATAATACCAGTAAGGACATCGCCTGTTCCACCTGTTGCCATTCCAGGATTTCCGTTCTCGTTATGTTTTTGTATTGCTCCATCGGTAATAAGTGTTGAATGACCTTTGAGTACAATGAGAGACCGGGTGAACGCCGCCGTGTCTCTTGCTTTTTGTTCGAGCCAATTGCGTTCATAGGTTTTTGTTGAAGAATGACCAAGTAATTGAAGCATCTCTCCTGCGTGAGGTGTAAGAATCCTGATGCCAGCGTGATGGGAAAGTTTCTTTGAATCAAGTTGAGCTAAGGCCCAGAGGGCGTCAGCATCAAAGATGGTGGGTTGAGGGAGGTCGTGCCAGAGATTGTTTACGATTGAAATAGTTGCGTCTGAGCGACCGAGACCTGGTCCTACTGCCACAGTCGTTGCTTTCGCGAGACGGTCGAGAAGCAGGCCTTCAGCGTTCGAGGAGAGCGTTCCAGACGGGTCGGCAGGAAGACCGTATGTCATCATGCATGGTTCATATGAGGCAGTGACTGCCGCTACGGTCTCTGGGACAAGCAATTCAACGAGCCCAGCACCGCTCCTGAGAGCAGCCATTCCTGCCAGTGCTGGTGCACCGGCCATTCCAGATGCCCCCCCCACAATAGTGACTCGACCATAGTCACGCTTACTTGTGAACCTGTCTCGTTTGGCCAACTTTGGCAAATCGGGAGGTATTTCTGACGTAGATTTGGGCATGGTTTTGCCAAAATTCCATAGGATTTTTGGAGACAGGAAAAGCATTTTCTATCATTACCTTGACTGAAACGTCTCC
The DNA here is from genome assembly GCA_039831735.1 of Pirellulales bacterium. Taxonomy (GTDB): domain Bacteria; phylum Planctomycetota; class Planctomycetia; order Pirellulales; family UBA1268; genus CACORA01. The sequence continues at coordinate 7,133 of JBDOMS010000429.1, read as the reverse complement.
GAGGGGCTACCTTCGCCGCGAAATCCACCAGGTTTTCAACCCTAGGCGACAAATATGAGCCCTGCACAGTCCCGAACAGATATTTTTGATGTCAAAAAGGTCACCAAGCTAATTGAGCTCATGAAAGAGCACGATTTGTCAGAGATAGACCTTAAACAGGGAGAGACAGCCGTACGTCTGAAGCGAGGGGGCGATGTTGTCATGGCAGCAAGTCCAACGCACAATACTCCCATCCAAGAGACGCCGACAGCAGCACGTAGTCAGGAAAAGCAAGCCGACGATAAAATGCTAGAAATTACCAGCCCGATGGTTGGGACGTTTTATCAAGCGAGTGGTCCAGAAGCTGCGCCCTTTATCAAAATTGGTGATCGTATTGGACCAGAAAAGACCGTTTGTATTGTTGAAGCCATGAAAGTGTTTAATGAAATTCCTGCCGGTGTGTCTGGGCAGGTTGTTGCGATTCTTGTTGAGAACGGGGCTCCAGTTGAGTTTGGACAACCGCTCATCAAAGTTGATCCTGAAGCATGAGTTGCCGTGAGTGACACTTCGTGTGTTCTTCTAAGAGGTTAGACAGTAGGGCTTTCGAGCATTGGACAGGAATTGATGTTTAAGCGGATATTGGTAGCAAACCGAGGTGAAATTGCATTGCGAGTGATTCGTGCCTGCCGTGAGCTTGGCATCGAAACAGTAGCGATCTTCAGTGAAGCTGATCGAGATGCACCGTATTTAGATTTTGCAGATGAAGCGATTTGTGTTGGTCCAGCGCGAGCAGCAGATAGTTATCTTCGTATTGATCGAGTGATCAGTGCAGCTGAAATTGGTAACGTTCAAGCCATTCATCCTGGCTATGGTTTTCTGTCAGAAAACTCTCACTTCGCAGAAGTGTGTCGTTCGTGCGATATTGGATTTATCGGTCCAACTCCTGAGGCAATGGAACAGGTCGGGGACAAAAACTCAGCAAGAGCTCTTGCTCGAGAAGCAAATGTTCCAACTGTACCGGGGAGTGATGGGATTATTTCGGGCGAGCAGGAAGCGGTCAAAGTTGCCCGAGACATTGGTTTTCCTGTGCTGTTGAAAGCGACTGCAGGAGGTGGAGGGAAAGGAATGCGGGTTGCTGCCAATGACCTTTCTCTTGCGAGTGCTTGGCAGCAGGCCTCAGCTGAGGCACAAGCGGCTTTCGGTAATCCTGGAATCTACATTGAAAAGTACATCGAGCGACCTCGTCACGTTGAAATACAGATATTGGGCGATCAGCATGGAAATATTGTGCATCTTTGGGAGCGAGATTGTTCTACTCAACGCCGACATCAAAAGTTGATCGAGGAAAGTCCCTCTCCGAGGCTGCCACAAGAAACGCGACAAGCGATGGCTGAGGCAGCAGTACGGCTTGCTAAAGCGGCAAAATATCACTCAGCAGGAACAGTCGAGTTTATTGTTGATCAAGAAGATAATTTTTACTTTATCGAAATAAATGCTCGTATTCAGGTGGAGCATCCTGTGAGTGAAATGATTACGGGTATTGATCTGCTCAAGTCTCAGATTCAAGTAGCCGCGGGAGAAAAAGTAAGCCTGAGCCAAAAAGATATTGTTCCTCGTGGTCATGCAATTGAGTGTCGCATTAACGCCGAAGACCCATCTTCGAATTTTAGGCCGTGTCCGGGACGGATCGAACAAATAATTCCTCCAGGTGGATTTGGTGTGCGTTGGGATTCCCATGTCGCCTCTGGCTATGTTGTGCCGCCATATTATGATTCTCTTATTGGAAAGTTGATTGTTCATCAACCGACTCGTGAACAAGCTATCGATACTATGATCCGTGCACTACGTGAGTTGCGAGTTGGAGGAATCAAGACAACGGTTCCAATTCATCTTGAACTTCTAAAAAACTCAGCGTTTCATGATGCACAGATTGATACTACCTTTGTTGAGCGCGTCGTTCTTGCGAAATGAGGAAGCACATTGACTGAATCTCTCTCTCCTCCTCCCCAAGCCATTCATAAGTTTCGTCGAGTGGCAATTCTGTTCGCTGGTGGGCCTGCGCCTGCTGCGAATGCTGTCATTTCGACTGCAGCCACATCATTTATGCGTAATGGTACTGAAGTGATTGGTATGAAGCATGGGTATTCATCGTTGGCTGACTACTCATCGGCTAAACCTCTTGTAGAAGGCCGTGATTACATCCGTGTTACTCCTGAGTTTCTTAAGCGAACCCGTTCTGGTCAGGGCATCATGATCGGGACGGCAAGAACGAATCCGGGAAAGCACGTTTCGTCTCCGGATCACTTTGAAGATCCTGATCGCGTTGGGCCCCTCAAAAATGTCTATGAAGGTCTTCGTTCTTTAGGTGTTGAGGCATTAATCTCTATTGGAGGGGATGATACGCTGAAAACGGCCAATAAGTTTAAGCTTTACCAGGATCGTCTTCCTGAAGGTACACAGCGTATCCCGGTCGTTCATCTTCCGAAAACAATTGACAACGACTACATGGGGATCGACTTTACCTTTGGATACTTTACTGCTGTGGATACGCTCGGCGGTGAAATCCGCAATCTCCTCTACGATGCTGAGGCAAGTCGTTCGTACTTTCTGTGCGAAACCATGGGACGCAGTGCTGGTTGGCTCTCGTATGGCGCCGCAATTGCAGGAGAAGCAAGTCTTGTGATTAGCGTCGAGGATATTCATGGAAAATACTGCGACGAGGAAACAGTCGTCGATTCTGATGGTACAAACCGCATGAAGCCAGTCATGAATATTGAGGAGGTGGTCAGGCGGATAGTCAAAACAATGCTTGTTCGTGAAGAGAAAGAAGGCAAGCAATACGGTGTGATTGTTATGGCGGAGGGATTAGCGGAATACCTTCCCGCAAAGTCGCTGGAAGGTATTACTCGCGATGATCATGGGCATATTTCGATTACCGATGTTCAGTTGGGACGCATGTTTGCAAAGCTTGTATCCGCAGAATATGCCCGTCAAACCAATCGCTCGAGGAAGGTAGTTGGGTTGCAGTTGGGATATGAAGCCCGTTGCGCAAAACCACATGCCTTTGATGTCATGCTTGGCAGCCAACTTGGGGTGGGAGGGTACCGCGCCCTGGCAGAACGTGGTTTGAATGGTGTGATGGTGAGTGTTTCTGGGCAGCTTGATCTCAACTATGTTCCTTTTGAAGAACTTGTTGATCCCAAGACCTTGGTAACTGTTGTGCGATTTGTCGAACGAGGCAGTGATTTTCACAGCCTCGCGAGATTTCTCGAAACGTTTGTCAACGAGTGATTGTGTCCCCACTGCTAGTCCATGGTAAGAGTGCCCTTGGTGCTCGCAATACCATCCTGACGAGGATCACTTTCAACAGCTGTACGAATTGCTCTTGAAATTGCCTTGAAGACGGCTTCTGCAATGTGATGGCCATTTCTACCATGGTGAAGCACCGCGTGAATGTTTGCGCCCGCTGTGGCAGCAACACTTTCCCAAAAGACTTCTACCAGTTCTGTATCAAACGTACCGATTGTCGGTGCAGGGAAAACTACGTCCATAACACAAGCGCTTCTGCCACCGAAGTCAACTGCAGCAGTAACGAGAGATTCGTCCATTGGAACAATCGCATGCCCATAACGTCGAATACCAGAACGATCCCCAAGACAGTTCTTGAGTGCAGTCCCGAATGCACGGCCAACATCTTCCACTGAATGGTGACCATCAACATGAAGATCACCATCGCACATAACTTCGAGGTCAATGAGAGCATGGCCTCCAACTAACGTGAGCATGTGGTCAAAGAACCCAATGCCTGTATGCACGTTCACAGAACCAGTTCCATCCAAGTTGGTGGTCACTGTGATTTCTGTCTCATTCGTTTTTCGTTTGATTGTTGCTCTTCGACACATGATGGAACTCCTCGTCTCAGTACCTAGAGTGTTTTCATGACATCCACGAATACGTCAATTTCTTCATCAGTACCAACAGTAATACGCAAACCATCTCCCCAGTCGGAGTATTGCATATAGCGAACCAAAATTCCGCGCTGTTTCAGGTTTTCAAAGATGGGGCGGAGTGGTTTGGTTGCGTGAGTACACCACACAAAGTTCGCATGGCTGTCTGTTACGTCGAAGCCCATGTTCTGCATGGCCTCGGCCAGTCGGTGACGAGTCGAAATTATTTTTCTTCGGTTATCAGCTAGCCAGTCATGGTCATCAATGGCTGCTGTAGCAGCAGCGATTGAGAGAGTGTCACAATTATATGAATCTTTCACTTTTCGCATCTGTTCGATGATCGAAGGGTGCGCGAAGGCAAAGCCAAAACGAAGGCCTGCGAGCGCATAGGACTTGCTCAATGAGCGTGTGACAATAATACGATTATTCTCTGCCACAAGATTTATGCAGTTCGACTCTGCAAAGTCGGCATACGCTTCATCGACCACAAGTGGACAAGGAAGTTGCTCCGCAAGTTCAAGGATTCGAGAGGGAGAAAGTGAGGTTCCGGAAGGACTGTTTGGATTTGCAATAATTGCAAGTTTGAGAGGAGCGCCACATCTTGTATCAGAATTCACAAACTGGTCGCTGAGAGACCAATCAGGGTTGTAGGCAAACTCTTCATGAACAGCGTTCTGAATTTCAGCGAGGGTTTTGTACAGGATATAGCTCGGAGAGGGTGACCGTAGGCATTCCCCGTCGCCAACAAATGTTCGAATGAGCATTGTGAGGAGGTCATCACTTCCGTTTCCACAAATAATCATCTCTGGATCAACGTGAAATACATCCGCTGCGCGCATTCGAAAGACGGTTGCAAGCGGATCCGGATACTTTGTGAGTGTTGAACCAACAGCCGAAGCAGCAAGCGTGCGACCGACAACTGAGGATGGAGGGTAGGGATTCTCATTTGTGTTGAGTTTGATCCATTTGCCACCCTGAGGTTGTTCTCCCGGAGTATATCCAGACAACCCCACAATATTTCTGCGGACTCGTGATAAAACAGAATTGTGAGGCGATACATTCATGAAGAGGGTCTTTTTTATTACAAGAAATAGTACCTCACTGTATTGGTTGAGAACGTAGTCCTCATAATCGTTATAGCTGGTAGGAACGCCTTGCGGCAGCGACAGGCCCGATCGAATACGAGTCTCAGTTGGTGAATCGCAGAGAACTCCAGTACCTGACGTCTATTTCAAGCACGGATCAGACGTAACGGGAGAGGCCTATTCTTCCGTTCTGGCCTCGATACTGCGGCGGTGGGCAGTGAGCCCCTCCACGTCCGCGAGGAGCCTAATATCGTCAGCCATGGACTTCAGATCGGTCTGAGAGAGTTGCACAACGCTGCTGCTTCTTAGGAAATGGTTTGCTGACAAGCCTGCAAAAAATCTAGCAGTCCCGCCCGTCGGGAGGACATGAGATGGTCCGGCTGCATAATCTCCTGCTGCCACAGGGCTCCAGGGGCCAAGAAAGGCTGCTCCCGCATGGCGAATCTTGGCAAGTGTTGCCTGGGGGTCACGAGTAACTACCGATAGGTGTTCCGGAGCAAGTTCATTCGCAATTTCAGCCGACTCATCATCTGTTTTTGTGAGAACAACAGCGCCAAATCGACTCAGGCTATCCTGAGTTAATTCAGATCGTTCGAGTATCTTCAGACGTTTTGATATCGCTTGAGTAATTTGGTCCGCTAACATACTTGATGCCGTAAGGACGATTGCAGATCCAGGCGAGTGCTCTGCCTGAGCAAGCATATCTGCCGCAATGAATTCTGCATTTGCTTCCACATCAGCTACAACAACAATCTCACTGGGGCCTGCAATCGAGTCGATTGCGACATCCCCGAAAACAAACTCTTTTGCCAAGGCAACAAAAAGGTTTCCTGGACCAACAATCATATCGACACGGGGTAAATTCGAAATACCATACGCCATGGCAGCAACCGCTTGAGCACCTCCTGCCCGCATCACCGTCTTGATTCCTAACTCAAAGCAGGTTGCTAACACGTGATGATTGTCAGCCCCAAACTTCGTTGGAGGTGCCACAACAATGATTTCTTCTACACCGGCGACCTGAGCTGGTACAACAGTCATCAATAACGTGGAAGGATAGGCGGCGGCTCCACCAGGAACACATACTCCTACCCGGTCTAAGGGCACGTATCGTTGGCCAAGTGAACCCCCGCCAGGGAGAGAGACCGAAACATTACTATTCAGAATCGAATTCTGAAAAAACTCAACTCGTTCACGAATTCGTCGAATGGTTGCTAAGAAGTCACTGTCCATTTGTTTGTGGCACGTTTCCATCCATGCTGCCGGAACGAAGAGATCATCCTGAGAAGTACTCGATCCATCAATACGATGAGAGTAATCAAGAAGAGCCTCAACTCCTTGTGATCGAACATCGGTGCAAATTTGACGTACGACTTCACGAGGAGTCAGAGGTTCACCAAAAACATCAATGGTGCGTTGACGGCTTGCTGGACTGATCATGTCCCCTTGTGAGATGAGCTTAGAGCGAAGTTCATCAAGTTGCTTTCGCCCTGTGGGGCTTGATAAATCAATCCGATGGCAGATATTGGCAGGTGAGTTCACATTCGATTTCATACTAGAAGGATACTCACAATTTCAACATTCGCGAAGCGTGCTAGTGCATTTTCGAGTTGAACGAAACGTAGTGCACGCAATCGCTGAAGAAGTGTTTTCATTTGATCGAGTTTTTTGATCCCCCGGCTAGCTGGTAACTTTTTGACACGGAGTGATGAAAAGACACAGAAAAGGATCCTCAAGGGGCCTTTTCAGGTCGTAAGAACCACTCTCTGTGGGGTGTATAGAAAAGACGATTTGAAAGTTTTTCATTGAATTCGCTATACAAGTACGATCGCGTAGTCGAAAAAAGGTGTTTGAGTTAGTGAACGTTGCAGCAATTCTTGAGCACAAGGCTGGTGTGCCAAATTCAGTCATTCGATCTCTGGGGAGACTGAAAAGTCCAGAGCGAATTCAGGATTTTGTCAGTCGAATGAAGTGGAATTATGCGGAAGGAGCCACCGCAAGATCGGTGGTAAATGCATTGGCTCATGGCGAGGCTCAATGTATTGAAGGAGCGTTGGTTGCTGCATGTGCTTTGTGGCTTGCGGGACATCCCCCTCTGCTCATGGATATGGGGGCAGAAGGT
>JBDOMS010000315.1:0-4313 GCA_039831735.1 Pirellulales bacterium | reverse complement strand
GTTGTCTTCGAGAATCACGAGCGCGTCATTCATTTTTTTGAGCGGCTCCCACTTTGGATAGGTATTCCAACATGCTGCCCACAACCGGCCCTGTGCATCAACCTGCATCTGCACCGGATTTGCAAAGTCTTCAAACATTTCCTCTGATGCGAAGACATTGAGCTCAAAACCTTCAGGAATAATTATTTTTTTGAGACTTTCCTCTGGAGAAAGGTACTGAACGCTTCCTTCCTTTTCTTTACTTGAGCTTTTACTACCTCCACCGACATTCGAAATAACATTTACTGGTGGAGGCACATTGCTATCGTCTGGCTTGAGAGACTGACCCTCAGCGGCCGCCCAGATCACGGCATCACGATTGGCTGTCATGATGTCGAGCATTTTCAATTCATGCTTGAGCACATCAGCATTACTTTGACCGTCAACAAATGTTAGACCAGATCGTGACCCCCAAATATCATTTCCATCGGTAGCACGATATCGATTGTGCCAGTGCCAGTTTTTATCGACGACCGCATCATACACGTCTTGAAGCGATTCTTTTGATGGTGAAGGATTTCCCAGAAGGGCTCTTGATATGACATCTGCTAAGGCCCAATAACCATCTGCATTCAGGTGAATTCCATTGAGTGTGAGTTGATTGCCCTCTGACACAAATTTCTGAAACGTTGGTGAATAGAGATCCACAAAAGCTGCCTTTGTTTCATCGGCTGCTTGTCGAGTCGCCTCTGTAAATGCAGCAAGGTTAACATTGATCTGAGAGCCATCAGGAAGATTCCTATCACCAAAATATTGGTAGGCAATTGGACTAAAGAGAACGACTCGAGCGGCTACTCCGTCCGCGTTTCGAAGATCTTTGTACTTTTCAACCAAAGACACCAGTTCTTTTCGGTAGGCATCTGTCCCATCAGGACCGGCGAAAGACTCGTTATAGCCATACAGAATAAATATGACGTCTGGTGCAACATGCTGGAGATATTCCTCATCATTCGTGAAGCCCTTATTTCGAGGGCGCTTATTGACCATGTCACCTGAAAAACTCATGTTTCGAAATCGGACATTCATTCCCTTGAGTTGACTTTGCAAGACAGTTTCAACCCATGGGTCATGCTGCATTCGATCAGCGAGACCATTCCCAAAAATCGCCACTGTGTCATTCTTTTTGAACTGAAAAGAATGTGTCTCGGAATCAGCTTTAATTGCTTTTGGTGCTACCAGTTCTCCTGACAATATAAAGAGAGAACAATACAGCACTACGTTCGCAGACAAGGATGTTGATACTTTCATCGCTTTGCGTACTCTCCAGAAGATTTTGCACATTGTCACTTAATACAAGCGTCTCAACCATGCGCGTGAGTCTATTATAGCCTAGAAAAAACAAGCCATCTGTCCCATATTCCGTCACGCTATTTGATGAGAGAATCCTCGGGGATTTGACGGAGCCGCTTATGTTCCAAACGCCTGAGATTATAGGCTGCGATCACTTCTTTCCTACGAAGCGTACCGAGTATTTTCTGGTGATCCTCTGAATCCACCACCGGGAGTTCATCAACATTAATAGCTGTGAATTTTCCTAAAGCCGAATTGAGGTCTTCATCTGGAGTCACAGATACAACATCGCTTTTCATAACATCTCGAGCATTGGCAATGTGCCAAATCGTATCATCGTAGAGGTACCCGCGGACATCCTCTGCTGAAAAAATTCCAAGCATTTTTCCACTGGCGTCAACAACTGGAAAATATCGTTGCGTCGATTCGGCCAACGCATGTACTATTTCATCTAAGGTTGTTCCCTCATGAATCAATTTCAGCCGAGGGCTTTGTTGATAGACGTTTTCAACACGAATTCCTTCAAGTACATCAACAAAGAAATCACCCCTATGGGCAGGAGAGTCCAATCGGGTTGGCACCTGCTTGAGATAAAGTGTTGAACGACGACCGAGTAAAAACGTGAGTGTTGATACCCAGAGAGTCGGTAAAAGCAGACCGTACCCGCCTGTCATTTCACTGACCATTAGGACTGTAGAAAGTGGTGCTCTGGCACACCCTGAAAAAAAACCTGCCATACCAACAATGGCAAAAGCCTGTGGATGAGGCACAAGTTCTGGCATCCAAAGATGAAACACCTGACCGACAGCTCCACCGACGCAGCCGCCGATAACCATTGAAGGACCAAAGACACCACCTGAGCCTCCTGAACTAATCGTAAACGAAGTGGTCAGAATTTTTACCAGCGCAACGGACAATAATAAGAGAGGTGCAATCGTGAATTCACTTGCAAACATCTTTTGCAACAAGCCATACCCACTACCAAGGACCGCCAAGGCATCGTAGTCCTGCCCAAACGCTGACCATAAGGCAAGACCTGTCAGTCCTGCCAATGCTGCACCAATCATCGGTTTGATATGAGGAATGATTGGTAACTTCTTAAACAGGGCATGCACACCGTAAAACGTGTGGATATACAGTAATCCCGCAAGCACAAGAACAACTGCCATGCACGCGTAGGGCACTAACTCCAATGGAGACTCAACTTCAAACGCCATATGAGGACCAAATAAAGGCATAAAACGCAGGTCTCGCGGCAACCACAAGCAAAAAACCGAATACGCTATTGCTGAAGACATCGCCGCAGGCACAAGTGCATCGCTCTCAATATCTGCGTCTCGATAAAGAATCTCACCTGCAAAAACTGCTCCAGCAAGAGGTGCTCGAAAAATTGCACCTACCCCGGCCCCCATACCTGCAGCCAGCATAATGCGGCGATCACGAGCCGGGAGTTTGAGTACGCCACCGAGAAATGAACCAAAGCCTGCGCCGATCTGCGCGATCGGACCTTCTCGACCTGCTGAACCCCCTGTGCCGAGCGTGATAGCCGATGCAATGGTCTTAATGATTGGAATGCGACCACGTATATCACCCCGTTTATTGTGAAATGCATCGATGGCAGCATCCGTGCCATGCCCTTCAGCCTCCGGCGCAAATGTATAGACCAACAAACCCGAAGCAAGACCGCCAGCGGCCATTACCGCAACCAACATCCATGGCTGGAATGGTCCATCTGTTTCTGGAAAAACCGTTCCCTCGGCCTCCGCCTCGCCAGCATGAAAATGAGCGAGCCTCCCCAGTGCAGTATGTTGCACACTTTGACCAATAATATGAAAACCAATGGCTCCAATGCCAGCAACAATTCCAATCACAGCGGAGAGCAAAAACCATTTGCCGGTAGACTTAAGCTCAAGTCGTTTGATTGCCATCAGCAGGTGATTCAAGTGCTTGCTCCACATGGAAGAAATAATTGTGCCGTTCTTTGTAGCATGCCTGGACCTAACTGTTGGTTCCTGGCACATGTTTCGTAAGTCGAATCACAAATACGTTGGCGACCGATGGCCTGACCGTGGCAAACAATCTCGGGGCTGCCGTATTTGAAAAACGTCTCGGAATAGCGCTATCCATTTCCTGCACGCCAGGGAAATCAGGAAAGTCATTACCACCTTGATATGCCGTTCCAGGAATAATTCGTCCAGTCGGAACCATTTTTTCAACGGTCACGAAATAGTCTCCAGCAGCAAGACCGTGCTCATGACTACTTAGTGCACGAAGGCAGAAGTGACCCTTTTCATCGGTTTGACTCATTGCGGTGCAGTCATAGCCTGCTGCGTCAATGCTTTTCTGGAACAACACGGTTGCATTGACCAACGGCTCTCCCTCAAAAAGCACTCGGCCACTTACTGCGTACAGCGCTGGCCGCGCCTGCTGGACACTGCTCTCTTCCAACTTTGGCTGCAGATGCGCAAGAAGAGGCATGCCCACCAGAATCGTTAGTGTTGTCAATGCAGCCGTTGGCAAGGAGACAAGATGTATTTCTTTCATAAAAATAAACACGGAGAAACAACTTAGTATGCGTCTCATACTATCTTGTCTCAAGATGGATGCCTTGTTGTACTTGAATTATCAAAGTTCTCTGTTTCGCCCGTGCATCATATGTGAGTGATCAGGTTTTCACGAAACAACTCCGAATCTGGGGACAGCGGTATGTCGTCCTCACATCTATCATCAGATTTTCCTCATTCAGTTTTTGTAAATGTATTTTACAATATGGTTTGGACTGTATTGAACTTCCTCTTACGTACGCTTCACTCATGACTCGCCTGATTTCTGATGCTGGCTGGCGATTGGAAAACTCATATACAAAACTGCCAGATACATTTTTCTCTTGTGAACAACCAACTCCGGTCCGATACGCAGGACTCACACTCCTCAATAAATCACTTGCTCACGATCTCGGATTGAAGTGGGACATACTTGAATCG
>JBDOMS010000160.1:0-4314 GCA_039831735.1 Pirellulales bacterium | reverse complement strand
AAGGAGCGAGTTGACAGAATCCGGGCAGCGATTCGCCCGGCCGATCGCGGGAAAGTTCTCTCGAAGTATCAAATGTCGCTATCGATGCAAGGAGATGTCAAACGAGGGCAAGGTATATTTCTCAAGAACTGTGCGAGCTGCCACCAAGTAGGCGAACATGGTGTGAATGTTGGCCCTGATATTTCAGATTCCCGAACACAAAAACCGGCTCAATATCTTGTTCACATTCTGGACCCAAATCGAACCATTGATGCCAACTATTTTGCCTATACGCTTGTTCGAAGTGACGGTCGCATTCTCACTGGCCTGATCACATCTGAAGCGGGACAATCGGTCACGCTGAGACAACAGGATGGGAAAGACACAACCCTCGTTCGGGATGAAATAGCGTCTGTCTCAACAGCCGGAGTGTCATTGATGCCAGTTGGTTTTGAGCGCACGATCACCCCTCAACAGATGGCCGACCTGATTACATTCCTGAAGGAATGGAGATATGTCGGTTCTTCACTGATTCCGTCAACTTCAACCACAAAGGTGCAACCATGAAGCGGCATGCAGAACATGACTCAACCACGCCTCGGAAACGTGCTTTTCGGACATCTCGTCGGTCATTTCTTGGAGGTAGTGTTGCAGGAGCAACGACTGCTCTGGTTCATTCACCGCGTCTCCTGAGAGCTGAAAACCTTAATAGTCGACTTCGGCTGGCATGTATTGGAGTAGGTGGACGAGGTGGAAGAAATCTCCTTGAAATGACAAAGGCGAGCAATGATGTCGCAGTGGATATTGTTGCTCTCTGCGATGTTGATTCTCGAGCATTGGATCGAACTGGAGCACAGCACCCCAAGGCAAAACAGTTTAGGGATTTTCGAAAGCTGTTTGAGATGGCAGATGACATTGACGGTGTTGTCGTGAGTACGTGTGAGCATACTCATGCGTTTGCCACACTTCCGGCATTGCGTCTCGGGAAACCTGTGTACTGTGAAAAGCCACTTACGTTGAATGTAGAAGAGGCTCGGTTGGTGAAGCAAGCTGCTGCCGAGGCAAGGGTGCCGACCCAGATGGGGACGCAGATTCATGCATCAGAAAACTACAGACAGGTGGTTGAATTGATTCAAAGTGGTGCAATCGGGCCAGTTTCTGAAGCTCATGTATGGGTCAACCGTGCTTGGGGTCTTCAGACACCAGAGGAAGCAAAAGCCAATAAGGATGTACATGGGTTTTCAAAAGATCCCAATGGCAACCGGGTATTTGTAACCACTCGTCCAAAGATCGCTCAGATTCCACCAGAATACCTTGATTGGGATCTATGGTTGGGCCCTGCACCAGCACGGCCCTTTCACGAAGCCTATTTTCCTGGCCCGCGATGGTATCGCTGGTGGGATTTCGGCAATGGCACGATGTCCGATCTTGGCAGCCATTGGAATGATTTGCCGTTCTGGGCACTCAATCTGGATGCACCGACATCGATCGAAGCCTTTGGCCCGGATCCACATCCGGAAATAGCCCCAGCATCGATGACTGCGGTCTACAACTATCCAGCGCGTGGTGATCGGCCAGCCTGCACGCTTTCTTGGTATCAGGGGACGCACAAGCCAGCTATTCTTTCCGAGATTGGAATTCCAGCGTATGGAAGCGGAGTGTTGTTTGTTGGGACGAAGGGCCGAATGCTGATGAGTAATTATTCCAAACATGTTCTGCTTCCTGAAGCAGACTTCAGGGACTTTGTACGGCCTGATCCTTGGATCCCACGGTCGGTTGGTCAGCATCAGGAGTGGTTGCTTGCCATGCGAGATGGTACATCAACAGGCAGTCCTTTTGAGCCGTATGCTGCATTATTGACGGAAGCTAATCATCTCGGGAATGTTGCCTTCAGAACAGGTAAGAAGATTGACTGGGATTCCGCATCCATGCGTGTGACAAATACACGAGATGCGGATCAGTTCCTTCGACGAGAGCCGCGAGAGGGTTTTAGTCTTATGGGCTGAAAACATGGCTATACAAGTGTCTGTACGTGCCCGCGAGTCTCTTGATTCACTATGGGCGTCTGTTGGATCATACAATAAGAACGAATAAAGAAAGTGAACTCTGGCATGCGTCGGTTTGTTGCAAGTCTTTTGTTTTTTGGGTGTATCGGCTCTGTTTTCGGTGACGTTGGAGATCGCCCCAATATTCTTTGGATCACGAGTGAAGATAACAGCATTGCGTGGGTGAGTTGTTATGGCTCTAAAAATGCCAAGACGCCAAATATCGATAAACTGGCTGAGGAAGGATTCCGTTACACACACTGCTTTGACAATGCGGCAGTATGTGCCCCAACGCGTTCCACGTGGATTACTGGACACTATGCCATTTCACTTGGAACACAGCCAATGCGTAGTCGATATGACATACCACATGACCTCATTCCCTACTATCCTGATCAGTTGAAGCAGGCGGGGTATTTTGTCGGAAATGGTGGGAAGACGGACTACAACATTGGTAGCCGTGATGACAAAGAAACATGGGAGGGAGGTGGATCCTGGGAACAACGAAAGCCAGGGCAACCTTTCTTTACCATTCGGAACATCGGCGATAGTCATGAAAGCCGCGCGTTTCCTAAAGAAACTCCGACCATCACGGACCCAGCTTCCATGACACTGCATGCCTATCATCCAGATTTACCAGATATTCGTCAGACATACGCGAGATACGCAGACGCGATTAGCAACATGGATCGGAAGGTTGGAGAAGTCATTGCATCGCTCAAGCAGGACGGGTTGTACGATAACACGATTATCGTCTATTGCTCTGACCATGGTGGTGTGATTGCCCGTAGTAAACGTTTTCTCTATTCCAGCGGCACACATTGTCCACTGATTATTCGTATACCTGAAAAGTGGAAGTCGTGGTGGCCAGCAGCAGAGCCGGGAATGGTCGTCGATCGAATTGTCAGTTTTGTCGATATGCCTAAGACATGGCTGAGCTTGGCGGGAGCAGAGATTCCAGACGGCTATCAAGGAAAAGTTTTTTTGGGACCAGACGTGGAGCAACCTCGATCCTATCATATGAGTTTTCGTGAACGTGCAGATGAAGCATGTGATATGGTGCGGGGTATACGTGATGAACAGTATGCCTACATCAAGAACTATATGCCGTGGGCGCCAAATGGGCAGCAGCTGAATTACATGTATAAAATGCGAGCAACGCGGGCATGGCACAGGCATCATCACGAGGGAAAAACGGATGCTATCACTGGTCGGTTTTTTCGTCCAAAGATGTCTGAAGAGTTTTATGACACAGTCAAGGACTTCGATAATGTTGATAATCTTATTCACAACGAAGCCAGCCAGGACAAAATCAAGGAACTTCGAACTGCTCTGCGGAAACATCAACTTGAGTTCTTTGATTCAGGGTTGATCCCCGAGGCTATGAGGGTGCGACGTGCAAAAGAGAATAATCTCACCATCTATGAGATGGTTCGTGACCCCACCCTGTATCCACTGGAACGGTATCTTGATTTATCAGATCGTGTATTGTCTCGTGACCCAAAAAATTGTGCACTGTTTATTCAGTCTCTCAATGACCCAGATGAGGGGATCCGGTACTGGGGTATTTGTGGACTTTTTCTTTTAGGAGACCATGCGACACCTGCTCTGAATGTAATTAAGAAAGCGATCAATGATGATGCTGGTGAAGTTTGCATGATGGCGGCGTGGACGATCGACAAGATGGGGTACACGGAAGCTGCTGACACAGCACTTGCTGAGCTTGAAAATCATCCTCGTTCAGATCAGCAGCTGTATGAATGTCTCCTGCGATGGATGGGAAGGAAGGTGTTTGTGCCTGGAGCGTCCGTGCGCACGTCTGGTCGTTCACGAAAAGCCGTAAAAGGGCTTATCACTCATTGGAAGATGCTTGGCCCCTTTGATGATCTGTCCATCAGCAGCCCAGAAGCATTTGAACCGGCATTCAGCGAAGGTGCCAGCTGGATTCCCGTGATCAAGGGTATTGAGCCAGGGCGTATTGATGTTCAGGCAACCCTTGGTGAGCATGACGATTGCTCTGCGTTTGTTCGCACAACGATCACTTCACCCAGGCACCAGACAGCGACATTCCTCCTTCAGTGCGATGATATGGCTGTCGCATTGTTGAATGGAGAGTTGGTAAAAGGTAAGGCTATAGACCTCAAGAAAGGTGCCAATGATCTTCTTCTCAAGGTCGTTGATCACAAAAAAGGCTGGCGATTTACATGTGCTATCACACAAGATGGTGAGTCAATTCAAGGTGTGACATTCCATGCCAAGTAATTGTTCTTACGTGAGCGTAGGAAAACAA
>JBDOMS010000070.1:0-4315 GCA_039831735.1 Pirellulales bacterium | reverse complement strand
GGTTGGTGGAGTTGGGCGCATGCTCCCATTGCGACACAAGCCATTATGATTGAGGCATTTGATGAAGTCGCAGGGGATGCCGATGCCGTTGAAGCCCTTAAGGTTTGGCTTCTTTCTCAGAAGCGGACCAGTCGATGGCCAGGAAGCCGCGCAACAGCTGATGCAGTGGGTGCCTTAATCGGACGTGGGAGAAATCTCCTTGGGCAGAAAGAATTGGTGGAGCTCACTGTGGGCAAACAAACAATCAGTCCTCAAAAGACAGAAGCGGGGACTGGGTTTTTTGAAACGCGATTTATACGTAGTGAAATCAATCCAGGCATGGCAACGATCTCTTTGGAAAAGAAGGATGAGGGCCTTGCGTTTGGTGGTGTGCATTGGCAATATCTCGATGATATAGCCAATATTTCTGCCAACGGACACCAAGAATTAGCGATTGAGAAAAAGCTCTTTGTCAAGAAATTTACAAAGTCTGGTCCATCCCTCGAGCCTTTGGATCCCCAACACGGCGCGGACATCGGTGATGAACTGGTCGTTCGACTTGTTGTCACAAGCGATCGTGATTACGAGTTTCTTGAACTCTCAGATCATCGCCCAAGTCTCAGTGAACCCATGGATGTGTTATCCGGCTGGCGGTATGGCGATGGAGCAGGTTGGTATGTCGCCATTCGCGATGCATCAACACGAATGTTTTTTGAAAGACTGCCAAGAGGAACTCATGTCTTTGAGTATTCTTTGAGGGTGACACACAGCGGCAACGCATCGAGTGGGTTTGCGACCATCCAAAGCCGATATGCACCAGAGTTTTCTGCTCATTCCAAAAGCCTTGCGATCTCTGTGAAGTGAAAACTATCTATGAAGCCACATGACACTTACGCTGAATGAGCACCTGGTATCCCATTTTGAATCACAAACGTACCTTTCGTTTCAACCGGAGCACCTGGTTTATCAACATATGGTGTTGTCCGGAAATACGTTGTCCATATATCTGGAGTGACTTCACACAACACATACCCACGATTCGAATTGTAGAATTTTACAAAGTCATTTTGTTTTGCAGCCCGCTCATATTCAGGAATGATATTCCCACCATTACCAGCTGAAGTCATCGAAGTACCGACAAGTTCAGTCGCAACAATAGGCGACGAAGAATCTTGGAAATCGAGCTGCAGATCGTTGACCCAGTTGAGGTGAATGTCTCCAGTCAGGACAACTGGGTTGGGTATGTTCCGTTCATGAAAGAACCGAAGGAGCCGACGACGACTCACTTCATAACCAGGCCACTGATCCATGCTATAGCGCTTCTCTTCTCCTTTTCCTCGATTGAGTGGGGCCATCATCACCTGTTGAGCTAACACATTCCATCTCGCATGCGACTGCAACATTCCGGCCATGAGCCACTCCTCCTGCTGCTCACCTAGCATCGTCGCGTTCTGGTCAAATACCTTTCCCTCCATTGGTTTTTGGTGATCACCATTTGGTTGATCTGTGCGATATTGCCGCGTGTCAAGGAGACGAAAATCCACGAGGCTGCCAAACTGACAATTACGAAATAGCTTCATATGTGGACCATGCGGAAACGAACGGCGTCTTAACGGCATGAACTCATAATATGCTTGATATGCATTCATTCGGCGGATAAGGAATTCTTCTGGAGATACACCTTCTTCCTCCGAAATGAAATTTGCGTAGTTATTATCAAATTCATGGTCATCCCAGGTCACAAGCCATGGTGCTGACTGATGTGCTTCCTGCAACATGGTATCGAGGCGATACTGAGAATACCTTGTTCGAT
This sequence comes from Pirellulales bacterium, assembly GCA_039831735.1. Lineage (GTDB taxonomy): Bacteria > Planctomycetota > Planctomycetia > Pirellulales > UBA1268 > CACORA01. The sequence continues at coordinate 2,523 of JBDOMS010000070.1, read as the reverse complement.
AGTCGATCAAAGACGTGATCTCACCACCGAGATGCTGACGCCGCCGTTTTTCGTTTCCAGCACCTTCATAGATGTAGTCACCTAAATGAACGATAAGGTCTGGATCATCCGACTGCATGTGCGGATACCCATTGAAATAACCACTCTCGTAATGTTGACACGATGTGAAAGCAAAACGCATACGATCGATAGCACTACCAACAGCCGGTGTTGTTCGCGTTCGACCCACTGGGCTGGTTTCATTCCCTACATGAAACCTATAAAAATACCATTGATTCGGTTGCAGGCCTTCTACTTCTACATGTACGGAGTGCCCAAGTTGAGGCGTGGCAAGTGCATCACCCTGACACACAACCTGCCCAAACCGTTCATCGTGAGCAACCTCCCACTTCACCACAACGGGCGTTGGACTCATCCCGCCACCATCCAATGGTTGTGGAGCAAGCCGAGTCCAAAGGACGACACCCGTCGGATCCGGATCACCGGATGCCACACCAAGTGAAAAAGGATATGAACTAAACTCAGGTGAGGGGCCAGCAGGAACTGCAACGTGGAGTGGTGCATATGGGATGGCTGATACCATAGCCGCATATCTGAGAAATGATCGTCTATCCACCCCATACCGCCTGCTGTATTTTGAGTATTGTTTATGCATGGCTCATACACCTCCATTCACGTGTCTCTCTAGATACTGAACTGAAATATAAATAGTCTTACAACTCTCAAGCAAATGCGTTTACATATTCGTTCAACCACGCACCTCCTTTCCCCAAAAAAGTATCATGTCTGAAGAAAAACATGATCTCAACGATCACTTGGCAAGAGAACGCAACCGTCAAGCTGCTGACCGAACGCTTCTCGCTTGGGTACGGACCAGTCTTGCAATGATCAGCCTTGGCTTTGCCATCGAACGATTGGGACAGGCTGCATTCGGTTTTGAAAATACCTTTGGCAACCTTTCTCCCACAAAGACAAAAGTATTTGGCGCTGCTCTTATTATACTTGGAATCACTGCAACGCTCGTGGGCATGTGGGAACACAGACATATGCTCGGTGCCATACTAGACGAGCACTATCGTTATCGTGATCGGACTCCTATTGCCCGATACATGGGTGCCGCACTTGTTCTTGTTGGTATTGTCGCACTTGCTGTGATTTTTGGATTTTGAATGATACCCGTTTTCGAGTGTGACTTAGTATTGTATGGCAGGAGGAGCGAACTCCATCAAATTTATTCTTACTTCTGTGATAACTGCCATTGTCGTATCAAGTCCTGAAGCAGTGTCGACGGAACAGCAATAGCCAAACCTAAAGGACGATGGATCGTTTTTTCTTCAAAGGGGCTTACAATACGATCAGTTTGCCGTTGCATGGCCACGACAATGCCTGCAACAAGTGGATCACCGTTGTTCTCGACAACAACAGCAGCTCCACTGTCTCCTCCAAAATGTGAATAATCAACAAAAAAATGCTTCAGCGATTCCGCAGGTACAAGCGGGTGTGTCGCAATCACTCCTGAACGCAAAACAGACCAACCAGCAGGATTTGACTCTGTTTTTGCAGGATAGCATGCAATCCACGCGTCACGACCGACATGAATACGCCCATCATTAAAGTCTTCCGCTGTTGCAATATTACGAAGCAGTAATGGTTGACAACTCACATCTTTGGGGATGTCCACTTGAAGGAATCCAATATCGGCACCTTGATGTTGATTCCAGATTGGCTTTCCCTCACGACGTATCTGAACCTTTGTTTCACGTCGCTGCCATGCTCCTTCGGCCGTCTGCGCACGAAATGCCACAGTACCGAAATCTGACTGCATCTGGTGAAATGCATGCGCGGCTGTAACGAGCAAATGTGCATCTTTCTCACCTTGTTTGCCAGGTGTGTGAACAATGAATCCAGTACTTGATCGACCATTTCCGTATAGTCTCACAGTCGCTTGCATTGCCTGTAGGGGCACTTTTTCTTCATTCGCCAGAAGTCCTTCCGCTCCAATCAGTATTAGAAAAAAAACAATAAGGAGTTGCATCTAATCACTTTTCCATGTCTGTTTACAAAACTATTTAACGCACGCATGATCCTCTATTCGTTCAAAAAGCACTGGATTTAATGGATCATCCATCACTTCTCCAACGAGTGTCGATGGTGTCCATTTCTCGTGATCTAGCTTCTGGTTGGGATTTTTTGGTTCACACAAACACATGTCGATGTCCATATAAATGATCGTATGAACTTTTCGTGGTTCAGTAGTTGTATTTGGACCAGCGCGGTGAAGTGTCCAACCAAGATGAAATGAAACATCACCAATCGCAAATGGCTCAGTCACTTCTACGATGCCTTCTTGATCGATTGCTTGACGTATCAATCGCTCTGAATCATCAGAAATCGCAAGTTCACGACCGATTCGTTTTCGATGACTTCCCCGACCAAAGGAGAGAGGACCCTGCTCCAATGGAATTGCATGCAATGGTATCCACGCTGTTACCGAAAGAGTACTTGCCATTGGCCAATACTGCT
>JBDOMS010000112.1:0-4321 GCA_039831735.1 Pirellulales bacterium | reverse complement strand
ACTTGTGCGTCCAGCAGGTTGGATCAGCAAAGTAGGATGGGGCCGGCAGCCACTTGATTTTTCACTCGATCCACTTGTTCAGAAAAATGTTCGTTTGCAGGGCAGCTTCAGCCATAATTGGCCCACGTGGGAACGAGTGATTACGTTATTAGGTTCTGGTGCCCTTGATGTTGATCCTCTTATTGGGGGAGTATGGGGCATCGAAGACTGGCGAGAGGCTTTCGAGAAGATGCATTCTGGTGATGTGATAAAAAGTATCCTGACCACAGAAGCTTCATCTTGAGAGAGGCTATGACTCGACTTGGACATACGGGCACCATGCGACTCAAAGATAAAGTCATTCTTGTGACGGGCAGTGCCACTGGTATTGGTGAAGCCATTGTCAAGCGGATTGTTTCTGAGGGGGGATTGGTTGTCGTTCATGGCCTTGAAAAAGATCTTGTTGCGCATGTGAGTGAATATCTGAATGCCTATGCGCAGAAGGTTCGTGGAGAGCAGTGTACGGTTGCCGTCGGCTGGGTTGAGGACCTTACGGTACAAGGATGCCCTGATCGTCTTGTACAACTGGCTGTTGACTCATTTGGGCGGCTTGATGGACTAGTGAATAATGCTGCCGTCGTGGCGACAGGTGATATCTTTACAACTGATACTGAAACGTTAACTCGAACGCTTTCGATTAACACATTCGCTCCGTTCCTTCTTATTCAAGCCGCCCTGACACACTTAAGAGCGTCAAGCGGATGCGTGCTCAATATTGGGAGTGTCAATGCCTATTGTGGAGAGTCGAATCTTCTGCCGTATTCAATTTCGAAAGGCGGCTTGATGACATTGACAAGAAACCTCGGAGATACACTCTTTCGTGAGGAGGGTGTTCGAGTGAATCAAATCAATCCTGGGTGGGTACTGACTCGCAACGAGATGCTTCGGAAGAGAGACCATGGACTCGCAGACGACTGGCCCCGTTATTTGCCACGAGAGTTTTGTCCTGCGGGGAGATTGCTTACGCCGGATGAGATCGCTGCGGCAAGTGTGTATTGGCTTGGCGATGAGAGTGGGCCAGTAAGTGGACAAGTGGTTGACCTTGAGCAGCATCCATTCATTGGTCGCAATCCCACAAAAAATATTGAGAATGTTCCTGCGCCGCCGGCTTGATGCGCCTATGTTGTTTTTATTGCTGTGACATACCAAAGAAGGCCATGTTGGATCGTGTGATGGATTCCTCCTCTCCTCCTCGTCTTGCTGCGTTTCCCAAAGCCTATATGCAGGCTTTATGTCGTGATGGAACAATGACGCTGGCTGAGTGGATTGAGTTGGCAGCCCCTCTCGGGGTAGAGGGGCTGGAGTGGTACGCGGGCTTTCTAGAGATGTCAGATGAACGGGCATGGCCTGAATTTCGAAAACGTGTTGAAGGTCATGGCATGGTCATTCCGATGCTCTGTTGTTCACCTGATTTCACACACCCAGATAAAGATTTCCGCGCTTCTGAAATTGCCAAACAAAAGCATTGGATCACGATGATTCATAGGCTTGGAGGACAGTACTGCAGAGTTTTATCTGGTCAACGTCGCCCAGAGTTGACTCTTGATGAAGGCGTGCAGTTGGCAGCAGATTCCATTAAGGCCTGTCTTCCATTTGCACGTGATCATGGTGTGACACTCATCCTTGAAAATCACTATAAGGATGACTTCTGGTCTTATCCTGAATTTGCTCAGCAGATGAATGTGTTCTGTCAATTGGTGGATGCGATCGATCACCCGTCTTTTGGTGTCAATTATGATCCTTCCAATGCGTTTCTCGCTGGAGACGATCCGCTCGAACTGCTCCGTCGTGTATTGCCTCGTGTTGTTACCATGCATGCGAGTGATCGAATGCTGACCTCGGGTACACTTGAGGACCTTCATCACGAGGAATCTGGAGTCGAAGGATATGCTGCACGGCTGAAACACGGGGAAATTGGACAGGGTCTCAATGACTATGACGCAATCTTTAGACTATTATCATCCAGGGGTTTTTCTGGATGGATTAGTATCGAAGACGGTGTTGAAGGGATTGATCAGTTATTTCGAAGTGTGACGTTTTTACGACAGCGTATTGCGAAACACTGGAAGGTCCGTACAACCAAGTGAGCGTATTATGATGATGAGGGGGTGTACTATGTCACACTATATGACCAAGTCGCGCAACTATCTATTCCATGGAAAACGAGCGTTACGAGATCTGTCCTGGTTGCTGTGCTGCTGTGCGGTGGTTTGTTTTGGGTCTGAAAGTTTGTCTGGTGCTAAGACCAATGTTGTAGCAGGCAAGAAGTTTGAGCTCAGGATTGCCCATGATGAGAAGAATGATTCTTTGCTACAAGCACCAGTCAGAGGTGCGGACGAGATCATTTATCTTGAACCAATGTGTGCCCTCAACGGTGATGGTCTTGGGTATGCAGCTGTTGTGTCTGATCAGGACGGAAATCCAGTAATCTCTTTGGTATTGACCCCAGCGGGAGAGAAATCCCTGCTGGCGATTACTACCAACAACCTGGGTAAGCGGTTGGCCGTGATGGTTGATGGTGAAGTCCTGAGTGCACCACGGCTGGTTGAACCGCTTCGTGGTCGCATGATCGTGACGGGACGTTTTTCCATTCAGGAAGCCACGCAGATTGTACATTCCATGAACGGTGTTTCGGGGAACTGGCCATCACCCCACGAAAAGATTCCTGAGAAGGGATTTGTTGAGCTTTTCAATGGAAAGGATCTTTCGGGATGGATCGATGTGAATACGGCTCCGGACACGTGGTCTGCAGACGATGGATTACTTGTGTGTAGTGGCCAACCTATCGGCGTCATGCGATCAGAGAAACAATACGAAAACTTCATACTCCATATTGAATGGCGCCACATGAAGCCTGGTGGCAATTCAGGTGTGTTTGTGTGGAGTGAAGGGATCATCAAGTCAGGGCGCCTGCCGAAAGGGATGGAAGTTCAAATGCTCGAACTGGATTGGGTCAACCAGCATCTCCGATCTGGAGGACGGCCACAACATATAGGATATGTGTCTGGAGAGCTTTTTGGGGCAGGTGGATTAACGGCAACCCCCGATCATCCTCGAGGCCGGAGGAGTATGTCATACGAACTGCGTTGTAATGGCGTTGGACAATGGAACGCGTATGATGTTGTGTGTGTTGATGGAACCGTCAAACTTGCCATCAATGGTAAATTTGTAAATTCCATTCGGGAGTCGTCCGTTCGCAAGGGGTATCTCTGCTTGGAATCTGAGGGGTCGGAAATACATTTTCGAAATATCCGTATCCTCGAACTTCCGCCCGGCATGCTTTTGGAAAATCAGACAGCGCAGCCACTCAGTTTGGGCAAGTAGGGCAGGTCGCGGTAGCTGTATTTTGTTTGGCGTTGACCGGATGAATCAATTGTTCTACTACGCGTTGTGAGGTGCTCGTAAGCACTGTTGTGGACATCGTTTCGTTCGGAAGGAGTGGACAAAGTGGGCAATGCGAGGCGTCACAGTACACGTCCAGAAAAGCATTTTCTTCGTCGTGCCAAATCCTCAGTCGGTCGTGGCATTCGAGCAGTTGCTGAGAGTCCATTTATGAAGTTCACCACGGGTGTTGTGTTGCTTACGAGTGGACTTGATGAAGCCATTGAGACACTTTTTGATGACATATCGGCATTGGAATTGGGTGCCCATCACGGTGTGATGGTCTTGGGCTTTGTCAATCTGCTGTCATCGTTGCCAGACTTACTCGATGGCATGTCCGGCGCCTTTCTTGTGGATGAGGACGATGAAGACAGAGAGGAGCCAGTTCGTGCTGAGAGTGTGCGTCATAAGGCAGGTGATGTAAGCCATGAGTCAGGCGATCAAGGGGCAGGAAAGCCAGTTGCTTTTTCCAGGAGTTCCGATGAATCCAAAGCCGATGCTTCTCGGGTGAGGCAGCGAGCCGCATGATTGTTCTCGACTGACATCACGGAGCCAACAACGCTAGGATGTAGGTGGACAGACAAGTCATTCACGCACGGATGGCATTCAAGCATCTCCGAGACAAAAGGAAATAATGATGTTCACGTATACGGAGATGATTTATCTGGCAATGAAGCTGTTTCTTTTTTTCAGCATGGTAGGTGTTTTGCTAAAAGCTGAGCCTATGAGGAACCAGTTGTTTGCCCTGAGTTTTGTGTATACGTTGGCATGTGCATTTTTGAGCTACGTATTTATGATTTTGCTGGGTGATACGGCGTTGTGGGGAAATTCGTGGAAGCTCTGGTGGATTTGGGTTGGTTCGACATTCGTATTGTCATGGCTGTATTTCAAATTTCTGATT
>JBDOMS010000320.1:2419-4329 GCA_039831735.1 Pirellulales bacterium | reverse complement strand
ATGAATCCTCCAGTACATTGAACAAGCAGGCTTGTCAGAGTGCGTCCATGAGCGGTGGTGTGCGATGAAACTTCTGAGATGTCACCAATGATTGCTGCATGTTTTCCACCTAATAAATCCTTCCACTCATGATCCCCGCTGAAGTCTTTATAGCCCCTTGGAAAATGAAGTAATGCATCTTTGGCTGTAAAAAGACCGAGTTTGCGAAGCTTTGTCGCACGGACTGTACCAACACCAGGCAGATCAGCAATGAGCGTACCCGGAGAATAAGTAGTTGGTTGATTCATATCTTGATTACGGAAAACTATATTCCGCAACAGGCTTCAATGTGTGGTCAAGGTAGATCGTTCTGAGGAATAATTGCTGTATGACCAACGCTATGACGTTGAAAAATCAATTCCATCTCTTGTTTTGAACTACTCAGTGAGGCCGCCGGTTTTCATAAGTTGTTTGTAAGCTTGAACAGCCATCCGGTCACATGCCTCATTTTCTGCATGGCCTGAATGTCCAGCGACTTGAGTGAAGATCATTTTGTGCATGCTGACCAGTTGATCAAGTTCGCGCCAAAGATCTTCATTTTTTACAGGCACCATTTTCCCTTTTTCTTTTCTTTTCCATCCCTGTTGCTTCCATTTAGGAAGCCATTCCAAAAGACCCGTTCCCACATAGACACTATCTGAAACAAGATTCACAATTGTTGATCGCTTGAGTTGTGACAGACCACGAATTGCTGCTGTCAGTTCCATGCGATTGTTCGTGGTTTCCTTTTCTGCGCCGTAGTCATGTGTTTCTTTGCCACTGTTTGGGTGACGGAGAATATATGCCCAACCTCCTGGGCCAGGATTACCACTACATGCACCATCGGTGAATAAGAGAACTTCACTTTCTAGAGAATTCATTTTCATGAGGAATTTTTATAGAGAACAGAGAAAAATATTTGAAGAATTCCTAGGCTGCTTCCTCAGGAGCATTAGAAGTGAGTGATGTGCCGTGACCGTGGCCCTCCGTTTTTTGGTATTTCGTTGGAAGAGTGACGATAAAGGTACTTCCTCGGCCAAGTTGACTGTTTAACTTTATATCACCACCCAGTAATCGACATAATTCACGAACAATGGAAAGCCCTAAGCCTGTCCCAGAATATTCTCGCGTCATAGTATCAATGCCTGTTTGAAAGGTTTGGCCTTGGCGAAATTTTTCAAATATTGTGACTTGGTCTTCTTCTGCAATACCCACTCCGGTATCCGCAACTTCCAGTTGCATCTTGGGGAAACTATCAGCCGAGTGTTGTGCCACTGCAGTTCGAATATTCACTCGTCCCCCTTCAGGAGTGAATTTCAGTGCATTCGATAGAAGATTCGCAAGAATCTGCTGAACCTTGGGTTGATCCTGAGTAATCGTATCGAGTCCTTCGTGGATATCATATGTAACTGAAATTCGTTTCTTCTCGGCTAGAGGACGAACCATATCACACTGTGCAGAAATGACTGCCTCAATGTGAAAAGTGGTTGGATGCACATCCATTTTTCCAGCTTCGATTTTTGCAAGGTCAAGAATGTCATTAATCATATCAAGGAGCATTCTTCCAGACGTTCGGATATTTGAAACATATCGACGTTGTTTTTCATCAAGAGACTGAATCGACTCCAGAACATCAGAAAAACCAATAATACTGTTCAGAGGAGTCCTTAGTTCATGACTCATTGTTGCCAAAAAATCACTCTTGAGCCGATTCATATCATAAAGATGCATATTGGCTCTTGCCAATTCATCAACTTTCTCATCAAGAGACTCATTGGCCTTTCGAAGGTCTTCCTGAGAATCAACAAGGCCGCGAAGCATGCGATTGAAAGCAACACCAAGTTCTTCAAACTCATCAGCAGTATGGATTTCTGCTCGTGCTTGTACATTTC
>JBDOMS010000320.1:0-2409 GCA_039831735.1 Pirellulales bacterium | reverse complement strand
CGAACCTCATCACTGACCTCTCGAAGATGACCGAGAGGTTTCACGATGACGTATCGAACGATTGCATATGCCGCGAGCATTGCAAGAAAGACTGTCATAATGGCTGTAGCAAGCAGGATAGCTCTATTCCAGTTGATGGCTTTCTGTGTGATAGAGTCAGGAATTACAACTTTTACAACTGCCATGAGATCGCCTTCTAATAGTTTCTGAAGACCACCGGTCGGCGTGCCACTAAGTTGTTGGGTTGCAAGTCCCTTGTATTCATGACAAATGAGACAACTTTGTCGAGCCCGTATCGGCTGATAGTAGTGGTATTCAGAGTTGTCAGCAGTTCGAAACTCTCGGTACTCAAGAGGGAGGATAGAGGGTTCACTTGTGGTTGTTTCATTGTTTTCTTTAGAGACGGTATGACTTGAGAAGTAATCAAGGACAGCAGCATCCAGTTGCGTAAATGCTGCACGCTCTTCAGGAGTTGCCTCCGGCTCCAGTAATCTCCAGCCGTAGGGTTGGTTTTGCAATGTACGGCCAAGCGTCTCGATCAGATTCGAATATCGTTGGTCAACTTCAAGTGTTTTCCAGTGATATTGAAGCATGACGGCGTCAACAAGATGTCGCCCCGTACTCCTGGTTGTCGTGTACACTAAATCTTCTGTGCGACTTCCATACCACCAGAAGCTACCCGAGATAAGGACAAACAAACAAAGCCCGAAAAGTAGGCGGCATTTCCGCTCGAGGCTTGTTTCACCAAGAATGTCCTTGAATCTGCTGTATGCCATAAAAACTTTCCTTTTCCATCGTACCCGCAGTTGTCTGCTGGCCAAAAGAGGAAGGGTATTGCAGCGGAAATGAGCTAAAAAAAGTTCTTCGGGAAGCGGTTAAGTTGATTGTCATAACATGTCAATGGGATCGACATCGATGATCCAAGCAACATTCTTAGGCGTTTGTGCTGTAGACGTAGCTCGGAGCACGAGATCACGAAGTTCCTCACAATTGGGGCCATGAATTTGTATGTGATAGCGAAACCGGTCTCGTAGACGTGTAATTGGGCACGGTGCTGGGCCAAGAATCCGAATTTCCTGTATCTGCTCTCCTTCTTTTCGAAGTTGTGTAGCGAGAAAACTCGCCCATTCTGAACCGGTCTCTTCGTGCAAACTACGAACAATCAGTCGAATGACATTACCAAATGGAGGGTAGAGTAACGTTTTGCGAATCGGTAGTTCACTCCGAATAAAAGCTTCATAATCATGGGCTGTCGCAGAGCGAATTGCAGGGTGGTCGGGTGTACTTGTCTGTACAATAACTCGTCCACCACGAGGGCCCCGACCGCTACGTCCTGCGACTTGAGTAACCAGTTGGCAAGTTCTTTCGGCGGCTCGAAAATCGGCCAGATGCAGTGCTGCATCGGCGTTTACCACACCAACGAGCATAACACCAGGAAAGTCTAGTCCTTTCGCAATCATTTGTGTGCCAACAAGAATGTCGAGTTCCTGATTTCGAAAAGCATCGAGTATCTTTTCATAATGACTCCTTGATCGCATGGTGTCAGTATCCATACGAGCGATACGTGTTCCTGGAAATAGGTTTTTGACATGATCTTCAAGACGTTGCGTTCCAGTACCACGCTGAACCAGATGGGGTGTAGAGCATTCCTGGCAAAAGGTTGGCAGAGGGTGCATGAGGCCGCAGCCATGACAAATGCTACGATTCCCCGGTTGATGGAGCGTGAGTGCTAGATCACATTCTGAGCAACGGGCAGTGTGCCCACATGAACGGCATTGAATGTGGGTCGCAAATCCACGGCGGTTGAGCAACAGCATGACTTGCCCACCATTATCCATTGCCCATCGAATTCCATGAATCATCTTTGGGCTGAGAATCCCTTTGGAACGCGCGTGAGGCTCACGCAAGTCGACGGTCATGACAAGGGGAAGCTGAGAATCCCCCACACGCTCTGGAAGTCGGCATAATGTCCAATCTCCAGCAAGGCACCTTGAAAAGGTTTCGAGTGCCGGTGTTGCAGATCCAAGTACAAGAGGAACATTTTCAGCATTGGCAATCCACTCAGCTACGTCACGGGCGTGATAGCGTGGTGAAGTAGCTTGTTTGAATGAAGTCTCATGCTCTTCATCAATAACGATGATACCAAGCCGAGGTGCTGGAGCAAAAACTGCACTTCGAGCGCCCACGATGACGTTGACTCGTCCAGCTGCGATATCAAGCCATTGAGCGTGTCGTTCTGCCGGAGTGAGATGACTATGAAGAACAGCAACAGTGCCAAATCGTGCACGGAACCGATCGCATGTTTGAGGAGTGAGGCTGATTTCTGGCACGAGAATAATTGCCTGCCGTCCCATGGCAATTGTTTCTTCAACGGCTTGCAAATAGACTTCTGTCTTCCCGCTACCAGTG
>JBDOMS010000264.1:0-4331 GCA_039831735.1 Pirellulales bacterium | reverse complement strand
TTGTCGATAGACTTTGCACCTTGCAGTCTGTGACCGGACGGGTGGCAGAGCGGTTGAATGCACCGGTCTTGAAAACCGGCAGTCGTGAAAGCGGCTCGTGGGTTCGAATCCCACCCCGTCCGCTTTCCGGCAACGGCATCAAACGTCATTCAGCACATTTTGCTTCCACGGGCTGGCGTCGAATAATTAATTATCACTTCATGAAAAGAGAAGTCTCTGCAAGTCATCAATGATCTGCAGTCGCTTGCTGTGAAATAAGCTGAGTGATTTTTGTGAGGTAGGCATAGAAGAGCATAAAAGACAGAATTATGATCCCGGTTGCGATGGTCATCTGGACTCCAGTGAGCCAGTCGTAGGCGCCATGTAAGAACGCTGATACCACTAAACCAATAAGTGCCATAGCTAAAAAGCGTTTTCCGGATGCGAATCCAGTAGTGACAAAGTATGCAAAGATTCCAGAAAAAACAGCATGGGCGAATACTAGCGATAGGGATCGTAGAAGCACGTTGACCATCGCCATTTGTGTTCCAGCTGCAGCACCCACTATTCCTTCTTGTTTTGCTAAAAGTGCCGAGTTGTAAATGGCACGATCTCCGTATGACATGTTCTCAAAAGCTGCAAAGCCAAGCCCAGAAAAAACTCCAATGAGGATTGCCCCAAGAGGGTTTGCTTTTTTGCGTGCCCATAAGAGATATACAATTACAGGTAGAATCTTGATCAATTCTTCACATACACCAACGTGAAAAATATAGCCCATTAGGGATGTGAACCCAGATTTACTGTCATGCAAGTTCAAGTAAGATTTTGGCAGGATGGATTCATACAAGAACAGCAAGGTTGGAATTCCTACGAGTCCTGTAGACAAAAGTGATGCTGCAAGTGGCTTCCAGCTAATATCTGCCTTTACGATCAGTGACTTGAAGACAACGCCCCATAAGACTGCAAAAAAAAGAGCAAATGCTGTTAATTGGAAATCATTCCGTTGGATTGTGCTGATCAGAAGAGGGACTCCAGCCAAACCAACTACCACCCAAAAGACAGTGTCATGAATAAGTATATCAACCAGCTTTCGATCAATCGGAAAGACCTCATCCTGGAAGTTAACACTTCTCAAGTCAGTAATGAGTTGTGAAGCTTGGCCACGAACATTAGAGATCTGCTTCGTGATATTTGCATCACCGAGGTCCAAAAAATCCTCTGTTTCCACTGGTTTGAATAAGCCACGGACGTTTGAGGCTGCATGCTTTTTCTCACTACCCTCTTTCCAGAGTATGGTGTCTGGCTTAATAAGACCTTTCTCTACAAGTGAAGGTAAGTCGCGTAATTCACATGGGCCTTTAGTAGAGCCATTATGTTCAAAGTAGATTTTTGACATTTTCGTTTGTTAGCTCCTCGGACACTGTAGTCAATGATAAATAAAAGCCGCTATAACTAATGTCGGCTTGGTGGCTCTTTAAGAATGATTTTGTACTTGTTGAGAAGTCAATGTATTGTGTTAGCGCAATCAGCCATTGTATGGTTACTGTCTGATAAGGGATGAGTTATGATCTCACCAACCCCCACGCAACATTATTATGTTCAAAGAGAATCAAAAATCCAAGGACCTGTCCCTCAGGAGACACTTAGTCGGCTGGTTGAGCAAGGAAAAATATTAGATGACGATCAGATTTCTGAGAGTCGTACAGGGCCGTGGGAGCGGAGCGATGCTCATTCATTTATATTGGCGGTTCGGCAGAGAAAGAAGCAGAATCGTCGAAGTGGAATACAGCAATGTCTTAGATTATTGTCGTCGACCCTTAGCGTGGCAATTTCCACCTTATACATCACCGTTCTCATCTCAGGGACTTTTTTGGTTGCCTTTGTCTTAGTTGGGTTTGCACTTCGTGTTACCGTCGGTCCAGTTGCGCTGGTCGAATACAAAGAGCTAGTCGACTTTTATTCGTTTTTTAATATGGATGGTCACATTCTTGGTATTTATGAAAAGTAGGTGACTATTTTTGTATGGGGCAAATGAAGTACTTGGTCGCATGAATGAATTAGCACGACATGCCAAGAAATCATGTTGATAAATGATTATTCAGCACCATTATTTCGCCCGCAGAGTTTTTCAAAAACGGACACATTGATGATTGCCGTTCTGTGGTTCCAACGGTGCTGGAATTGTTCTATTGAATCAGGTACGGAGTGCACTGACCCGTCACAATAGACAAACTGAACCACACCGCCACTATGATTTGAGGAATAGCCGCATCGTCCATCAAGGGATGGTGTTCCGTCGGGATTTTTCTCTGCATTGAGTTTTCCCATTGCTGAAGCAAGCGACCGCTCGATCGTCCGATGTTCCTTCGATGAATCAGTGAAGAAGAGAAGGCCAGCCTGTCCATGGCCAGTGGATCGCTCTCCAATCATCACTGTCTTACTAAGTCCATCAGGGATTCTGCTGGTAGGCAAATTGGACTCTCTCCAAAATACGCCGGTATTCGGTGGTTCTCCTGCGGGTCTTGGCAGGTAGGTGGTTGATCGCTCACGACCTTGCTGTGATCCAATGAAATGACCGATATCACCGCTCTTGATGTACCAACCATGCCAGGTATTGTTTGCCACATAATTGGATGTTGCCGTGCCAAGGATAGCGGCCGTGGAACTATTTGGTGTGATATCTGGAAGGCGTGAGCCGGCTGGCTGAGGTGGCATGTATGGTTGCTTCATGAGCACCATCTTCCGTTGATCGCCGTTGTTAATTGGTTGATAGTCAAAATCTGAAGGGCACTGAAACCCAGCAATTGGAGTTTGAATTTCATTCAACTTAAATTGCCGTTCAAAAGCTCGCCAGCGAGTGGGGTCAAAGGAGTCATACAGTGCCGATGCTTCCATAAACGGCAGGAGATATGTTCCCCATGACCAGGTGAATTGATTGCCTCCTGACCATGGCTTGGAATTCGAACTAATCCAGTGTCCCTTCACGAGTCCGCAATAGCCAGGAGGGAAGTGCGTATTGGCATTTTCGTAATTGTGAACAGCCACTCCAATCTGTTTGAGATTGTTGGCGCAGGACATTCGTCGGGCAGCCTCACGAGCCATCTGCACGGCAGGTAAGAGGAGGCCGATGAGAACCCCAATAATGGCAATCACAACCAGAAGTTCAACAAGTGTAAAACCATTGGGTCTGACCTGTGGCGAAGTGATCGTTCGAGCGTTCATAATGTTCCTGTAGGAATGTTTTCAAAATTCATATGTAACTAAACAATAGTGACATCGAGTTGCATTGTATGGCTTCTTCAATATTATTTTTAGAGAGGCTGGAGGAAAAACTCTACAAATCTAAGGTTTTAGTGCATTTTTTGCACGGTCTTCCGAGCTTGATGCTCCTTTCACTCGAGGAACCCGTCCATGAAGCTACTTTCACATTTTGCCGCACTGCTTTGTACGGCCGTTGCCATTTCATCTGTCTCAGCTGACGAGGGGTGGGTTGACTTATTTGACGGGAAAACCCTGAATGGCTGGACTCAAAAAAATGGTACGGCGTCCTATCAAGTCGTTGACAATACCATTCTGGGAACGACTAGTGAGGGGAGCCCAAATTCTTTTCTCTGTACGGTGAAAGACTATGGGGATTTTGAACTTGAGTTCGATGTTCGTGTGCACAACAGTCTGAATTCAGGCTGTCAGATTCGGTCAAAGACAAAAGAAACTGATGGTAAACAGAAAAATGAAAAACCTGGACGGGTGTATGGCCCGCAGTGTGAAATTGAAGCAAGCGGTGAGAATGGTGCTGAAGCTGGGTACATCTACGGAGAAGCCACAGGCCGAGGTTGGTTAACATCGGCTGAACGACTCAAGCCTCACAAGGTTTTTAAGGACGGACAATGGAACCATTTTAGAATTGTCGCAAAGGGACCAAGAATTCAGACGTGGATCAACGGTGAATCAGTCGAAGATCTCACAGATGAAGCTATCTACGAGAGTCATCCACGAGGTTTCATCGGTCTGCAGGTCCATGGAATTAAGAAAGGACTGGGGCCCTATGACGTGGCATGGCGAAATATTCGTATTAGAGAACTGTAGAATCGTAGATGACGAGTCGGCATGCGTGCATTGCTGAGCTGTCTTTTATACCAGTGTCAACGTTATTCGTGTTCACTGTGGATGTAGGCGCTGCCATCATGTTCAATATCCACATGAAGGCTCATCGGATGACAACATATAGGGCAGTCTTCGATGTAGTCCTGATGTGACCCTTCTGAGACATCGATGGGAACGACGATCTCTTCTCCGCAGGATTCACACGAGTAGGTTGCCTCAAGATCGATCGACCGTTTGCTTCGAACACT
>JBDOMS010000683.1:0-19568 GCA_039831735.1 Pirellulales bacterium | reverse complement strand
CGGTGATGCCGTCGAGGTTCGGAACATCGGCATTCAAGAACTTCCCTGATCGTCGTACCTGACCCGAGTCTCTGTGTTCAGCAAGGAGAATCAACTGATGCGAACTGCGTTGATGATGAGTGTTGTCTTGGTGGCGGGTATGTCGTGGGGAGCAAAAGAGTCACCAATTCTCCTCCACTGTAGTCAAGCAACTATTGATGGCACAAAACTCAGGTATGAGCCGGAGCCCCATAAGCAGACGCTTGGATTTTGGACTCAAGTAGACGATGCAGCTGAATGGAACTTTGAAACGGCGTCTCCTGCTGAGTATGACATTGAAGTGTTGCAGGGATGTGGTGCAGGTCAGGGTGGCAGTACGATGAGTCTTACATGTGATGCAGGCCAGCAAAGCGGTGTGTCGCCAATCCTTTTTACGGTGAAGGAAACAGGACATTTTCAGGCATTTGTTCCGTGTGTTATTGGGCGTGTCAGTCTTGCTGCCGGCAGACATTCACTTCGCATTCAACCAGAATCAATTGCCAAAAATGCGTGCTGCGATATCCGAGAAGTTCGTTTAGTGCCAGTGGTGTCCGAATCACGAAAGGCACAACGCCCCAACATCATATTTATTTTTTCTGATGACCATGCCCAGCATGCTATTTCGGCGTACGGATCAAATGTCAATCAGACCCCTCACCTTGATCGACTTGCTTCTGAGGGTGCTCGATTTAGGAATTCTTTTGTTACAAATTCAATATGTACACCAAGTCGTGCGACCCTGTTGACTGGTCAGTACTCTCATAAAAATGGAGTGCCTGTCTTCAATGCGTTTGATAGTTCTCGTGATACAGTCGCCCGGCATCTTCAAAAGGGTGGATACCATACAGGTATGATCGGCAAGTGGCATCTTGGCTCAAAGCCTGTTGGATTCGACCGTTGGATCATTCTTCCAGGGCAGGGAGCGTATTGGGATCCACAGTTTATTGTGCCAGATGGCAAGATAACCATTGAAGGACATTGTACCGATATCACAGGAGATCTTGGTGTTGAATTCATAAGAACATGTCCTGATGACAAGCCATTTTTCCTTATGTTGCATCACAAGGCTCCGCATAGAGACTGGTCTCCGGATGAAAGGAATAAGGCACGGTTTCGTGATGCAACATTCCCTGAACCTGAGACGCTTTGGGATGACTATGCGACACGTCCGGCCGCGTTACCAGAGAATCAACAAACGATTGCACGTGATCTGACAAATCGTGATCTCAAGTTGAAACCACCGCAGAACCTTGAGCCGGCAAAGAATCGGCAATGGCTGAATGCAAAGCCAGATCAGGTTCATGTGAATGGAAAAACACTGACAGGAAAAGAACTTGTAAAATGGAAGTATCAGCGATATATGCAGGACTATCTCGCGTGTGTGCAAGGTGTCGATGATAATGTTGGGAAAGTCCTTGATTTCCTCGATACAACAGGCCTGACTGATAACACCATTGTGATCTATTCATCAGACAATGGATGGTATCTCGGTGACCTAGGCATGTATGACAAGCGATTCATGTACGAGCCGGGACTGAGAGTGCCACTTCTCGCCTCTGGGCCTGGCATTCAGGCAGGCGTCCTCCCCGATAGTTTCGTTGCAAACATTGATCTCGCGCCTACATTTCTTGATCTTGCTGGTTTACCCATTCCGAAATCCATGCAGGGAAAAAGTCTTCGCCCACTGCTTCGGGGTGAAGAGCCTGCAGGATGGCGCCGGAGTGTGTATTACCGTTACTATCATGATCCTGGTCATCACAACACTCGCGCTCATTTTGGAGTTCGTACAGCGACGCACAAACTTATTTATTATTGGAAAAAAGATGCGTGGGAACTCTTTGATCTTGTTCAGGATCCTCTTGAGCAAAACAATTTGCTGTTTGAGAAAAAAAGTGCTAAGTCTCGGCCGGTAGCCAATACTTTTTCAGCGATGAAGGCAGAACTTCATCGACTTCAGGAAGCCTTTCAGGACGAAGGACAATATGCCGATCCTGCGGAATGGCCACAAGGAACATCTGGTGGTCCACCAACAAAGGCGGTACTTGGAAACAAAACCATTTCTGAGGCGCTCCAATTATCGGCTGGTGAACGGTAGTGCTGAGTCGTTAGTGCTCGTAGCTGTGTCGCAGTTATATAGAAGGTAAAGATGATCAATGTGATTGTGGTACACCGGGTATCAATCATGATGACCTGTGGTTGACAAGCAGCCATATTTTCGATGTGTGGACGGAAGAAAAACTATGGAGAATTCTTTGATACAGGGTGTCCTGACACCGCTTGTTGTTCCATTGGATCAACGTGGTGGAATCAATGAGGCTGAACTACGGCGGTATATTGATTGGCTCATCGAACGAGGCGTGCATGGACTGTATCCCAATGGATCGACAGGTGAGTTCACGCGATTCACCGTCGAAGAGCGGAGAAACATTATTCGTATTGTTTGTGAACAAGTTGCTGGTCGCGTGCCAGTTCTTGCTGGTGCAGCAGAGGCGAATGTTAGGGAAACGCTTGCTGCATGTGAGGCCTATCAAGGGTATGGAGCGCGAGCCGTTGCCATTGTATCGCCAATTTATTATCGGCTCTCCCCTGAAAGTGTGTTTGCCTATTTTCGGGAGATCGCATCGAACAGCCCTATTGATGTAACGCTTTACAACATTCCAATGTTTGCAAGTCCGATTGACCTCAGGACAATTTGTCAGTTGGCAGAATTCGAACGGATTATCGGCATTAAGGACTCATCTGGTGATTTGGCTGCCATGATGCGAATGATTCGTGAAGTGCGATTAATTCGACCTGAGTTTATCTTTATGACTGGCTGGGATGCTGTGCTTGTACCCATGTTGCTTGCAGGATGCCAGGGTGGCACACATGCAACAAGTGGCGTTGTTCCTGAAGTAACGCGTGCAATCTATGATCTCACGATGGCAGGTCACATTCGGGAGGCATACATGTTGCAAGATGAAGTATTGCAATTATTTGATGCAGCCTTTGATGCAGCGGACTTCCCCGAAGGATTTCGTTTAGCTGTTGGTGTTCGTGGTTTTGATATTGGCCGAGGACGTCAGCCCCTGACTGATGATCAGCAATCACGATTAACTATAAGTGAGGCAAAGATGATGCAACAGATTAAGAATATGCTTGAGAAGACAGAAATCATCATGAAAGAGATCACTGTTTGATGCTCAGCGCCATCGATGCTCTTGTCGTAGAGCAGCCAGTGTTTGACCACTCGTGCGCACTTTGAAAATTACGGCTGATCAGAATCAAAACTGTAGGTTGGAAGGTGTCGATAAGGTACTTCAAGGGTCAGGAGTTGAAGAGTCGTAACGTAGATTCGGCCACCGTAACGCCCCCAACGGTCTGGAATTGGACCTCTGGGTGCCCAGCTGCCAGCAAGAGGCCCCGAGAGTTCTTGATGTTGCTGCAGCATGTCAACGAGAGCCTTGTACCAGGTTTCCCATGAAGTACCACCCGTATGCACAAGAACTTGTGATGCGTAATACCATAGATAGCAGTCTCGGGTGGTTCTTCCTGCCGTGACGTAGGCAGGGATAATCGAAGCAAGAGAGTCGCTATTATTCACGATCTCTTTATTATCCGGCATCCATCCAGTGTGGAGCCGCATAAGAGTTCCCAATGCATTCATGCATGCCATGGAGATTGGAGAAGGACGCTGTTCTGGTTTGTCCTTGTTGTAATGAAAACGTGCATACGAAGGCATGTTTTCAGAAGGGGGGATGGTTGCGTAGTCAAGAAGCTCACGCACGCCATCTAAGGTTTGCTTGTTAACGTACACGCCTGCAAGCTTTCCAGAACGAAGTGCGATGACCATCCATCCACTCACTGACAAGTCAGTATCACTTCGTGGGGTGTACCGCCATCCCTTACGTGTTGGGTGCTGAGTAGCCGTGATAAATGCAATGGCTTTGGTTGCAGCTGGTTGAATGTGTGCATCACCAGTCATTCCGACGGCTTCGCACAGGGCTGTTGTGGCGATTCCATGGCTATACATCCAGGCACAACTATTGGAAAGAGGATCTGATGGGATGTACAGGTCGCCATTCGGCTTTTGTATAGAGATGAGAAATTCAAGTCCCCGTCGAATGGTGTCAGCATACGGTCCATCGAAATGATCGTGCCCTGCACCAAGAAAGCTCAAGAGTGCAAGGCCTGTTGCCGCCGTGTCAGAAGCCAGTCGAGGTGTTTCCTCATCATTTCTTCCTGGATACGATCCAAGTTGCCAGCGACCATCAGCAAGCTGCGAACGCTTTAGAAAATCAAGGCCTCTGTCCACCATTGCATCAGCATTGTGTGGTAATGGCTTACGTTTCATTCGCTTTTGAAATGGTATGGAGATGGCACGAACTCGTCCTTCGGTGGGCAGTGCGATTGCATTCTTCCGGATCAATGTTGTCGTTTGAGGCGTTCCAGGATTACTCAGGCTTTCAAATCGTCTGCCGGGTTCGCGTGCAAGTAAGGATGCATCAGCAAGAGCCATGCCATCTGTGGAAAGTCCTTCGTCAAAATGTTCAATGCTTCCGAAAGCATTCTCAGCATCAGACCCATCCACAAGTTGTTCACGAGGGCGTGATGTACTTGATTGCAGCCCTTGTGTCCCAGCCGTACGAGCAAAAGAGGGTGCTGTCACGGTGGGAACGGAAGCCATCGTGGCTCCCAGTTCTCCCACGGTGTCCTGCCCGCCATCGCTTTTGGCTTCCACCGCGAGAGGAATGTCTTGGATGTTTTGAGAATCCCCAAGATTTCCACGTCCGAACGAAGCACGCGCAGGTGAGTTGGCAAGAGATTCATTTGGATGACTTATGCTGAGCGTACCAGTCCCTCTTTGGCTTCCACCATTGACCGAATCTGTGATCATGGCAGCCCCCGAACCTGCAGCAGCAAGTGAAGGTCCCAATCCATCGTTATCAGGGTGGGGTTGACCAAAAGTGGCTCCAATACCACCAGTTCGAGGTCCGTTGGCTGCACGGCCTTGAGTTGCAGGTTGAAGAGATGCAGATGTTTCAGCAGTACCCACGGCTGCGTTGGTGGCACCACTTCCTGCTATGGGGGATGCGTTTGATTCTGTCGCAGCACGACTCGCTGCAATCATGCCAGAGCGTGGCAATGATTTTACCCTTGAGCTTGGTGTTGATTGCGCATTGCCTCTCTGGTCAGTAACAGGTTGGCGCCTCGAAGTCATTGGCGAGACAGTGAGAGAAAATTCACGAGTCTGGTCACGCTCTTGGTTTGATGTGTCTGCTTTGGAGAGTGAGCGGCTTGTAACGGACTCCACAGAATTCCGATTTTCAATTGTTTCTTGTGGTTTTGCCTGTGGCTGTTGTGTGGGAGTTAGAAGTTGTTGGGAAGGTTGTATTGCATCTGTCATCGCATATGTGTCTGATGCGCGACGAGGATCGATTGTTGGTTTGTGAAACGCCAGTGCTTTTGGCTTGGGTATGGACATTGCTTCACTAGAGACATCCGAAGCACGTGGCTGTGGTAATGCTGAGGACTTAGAAAAAACGGCAACCTCACGAGGCAGGCGAGGTCTGATTGCTGTATCACGGCTATTCCGGCTTAGGCGAGCGTCTTGCTGTTGTGGCGCCTGTATGGCAGATGGCTCCAATTGTTCAATGGTCATCTTGAGCGAGGGTATAGAACTAACGAGATTCGCTGATGGAGGCTTGGGCTGAGGTTGTCTACTGACCGAGGTCGATTGGGACAAGTTGTGTGGTACCTGACGTGTGCGCTGAGGCAGTTTGGCTTGAGGAGCCACTTTTTCCTTTTCCACGTTGGTTGGTTGGTGACGCGATACCGTTCGGGATGGATCAGAGGTCTTGTCTCGTTGTTCCCTGTCCTTCGTAAGCGGGAGATTGAGTGGTTGCTTATGGGCCGATGTTTCAGTATGTGAGCGAGATACCTCAAGGGGGTAATCTCGTGCCTGCTTTGGCTTAAAGATATTCTTATTCGTCAGAGGAGTGTTGTCAGTCGGAAGTGAGAGAATGCCCAAACCGGTTCGCGTGAGGCCCGCTGCAAGAAAAAGGTGAAAGACAATACTCAGGAAGGTTGCCAGTCGAAGCCCCATCCATTCCTGCCGCCTCCGCTGTGCGGTGTCAGTAGTGCCGGACTTGGTTGACATGGAGGAGCCTCGATTATTGGCTTGCATCATCTCGTGCAGATTGAATCTGATAATCTTCAATACCAGCTTGAACACATGCATTCATTGCTCCAACGACGTATCGGTGGAGTGTGTTTTCGTCAGCACGGACAATGACCTGTTGTCGATCTGGATTATCTGTGGCTGCCTGTAGGAGTAGTGCGTTCAGTTCCTGAATGGTGACTGGTTTTGCGCCAGCGTAATAGTTGCCTTCTCGATCAATGTTGATGATGAATTCTGCTGGCTGGACAGTCAGAGGTTTCGCCGCACTGGCCTTTGGTAGTACGACATCGATTATTCTATCTGCCTCTTCAAGTTTGCTTGCAACAAGGAAAAAGATCATCAGCAGAAATACCACATCAATCATGGGTGTGAGTTCGAGGCCTGGAGAGAGTCGGCCTTTGTTGATGCGAACGCTCATGACTTGCCTCCAGATATCTCCTTGACTGGTTTTGGATCAGCTGCGAGTTGTTCTGGTGTGGCTCGACCTTTGTTCTCGTACCGTTCAAGTTGTGGAAGCATGCCAGCGATGATGGTGTCAACTCGACGGAAACCAGCCAAAATGCGTCCCTCCAAAAAGTGAGCGATGATGGACGCTGGGATGGCAACACTGAGACCTGCAAATGTTGTGATCAATGCAACATATATGCCTTGGGCAAGCTCAGTGGCACGGTCAGCTCCAACTTCAAGATTCGCAGTGGTATAGAACGCGAGAATCATGCCTTGAACTGTCCCAAGAAGACCAAGAAGGGGTGTGACTGACACGGCGAGGCTGATGGGTCGAATATTGGAGTAGAGTCGTGAAGCCTCTCGTTCCTTAACGGCATCGACGGCATGCTCAATCTCTGGAAGTGGTCTCCCAATCTTTTCAAGCATTGCCTTAATGACAGTAGCAAGGACTGACGGATGCTCAGAGCAGGCTCGATAGATTCGACGAGGGTCAAATGGGCCATCTGAGGAAAGTGATGCAAATGCGTCAGCAAGAGAACGTGGTACGAAGCGGCCGCGTCGAAGTGCCCATGCCCGTTCAATACCAAAAGCCACAACAATGACCGACATCGCGACGATCGGCCACATGAGAAAACCACCCGCAAGAAAAAGTTCCCAGAATGTTTGTGCAGTTTCCATGGACATGTTTTTCCTAGGGAGAGGAGGGTGGGTGAAGCGCTGCAAGCCTCAATTTTGCCTGGGGAGCTTGCGCGGAACTTGGATACCGATCAAGAAGTTCAGCATAGAGGTTTTCCGCTTGATTTGGCTTACCAAGTGCTTCAAAACAACGGGCTGCTTCATAAGTTGACTGGGCTTGCCAGGCATGAAAAGATTGCGGCGCCTGCTTCTCACCAAAACCATAGGCAACTTTGAAGAATGCCTTGATCGCATCTTTGTGATTGCCTTGTTCGAAAAGAATCTCACCTTCCATCATGCGGGCCCGAGCCGCAATTACTGTTTGGCCTGTGTTCGCAATGGCTTGATAGGCACTCAGTGCTTTATCGAGTTGGCCGAGGTTTTGCTGAGCCCATGCCGCTGCGTAGCGAGCTTGGGGTGTATATGGTGAATCCGGCTGCATGTTGAGGAGTTGTTCTGATAATGTGAGGCTTTTTTTCCAGTCTCCCTGCAGCGCAGCACATTCGCCAGCACGGATCAGAGCAAGCCCTTGAAGATCAGGTGAGGATAGTTGATCGATGGTCGCAAGAGCTTTGTTCAGGGGCTCACGTGCAGCTGCATGATTGCCAGATTGGAAAAATGATTCCCCAAGCATGGCGAATCCATCTGCCGCCAACCGTCCATCGGGAAACTGCCTGACCTGCTCAGCAAAAGCCTGTGTAGCCTTGCCATGGTCTTTCTTCATCGCAGAAGACCATCCGCGCTTATGGAGGGCCTGTTCAAGAAGTTGAGACATGACGTCCCGATCAATAACGGACTCGATAGCATGTTCATATGCATCAGTGGCATCATCCCATGCTTTTGCTTCAAAACGAGCTTCACCAATCTCAAACCAGGCATCTGCGGTGCGACTACCTTGAGGATATTTTGAGACAACCATATGGAATGTTTTTTCAGCATCCTTTTTTTGACCTGATAATAATTGTGCGGTTCCCATTTCGAAGGCAACCCGATCTGCTGATGCGAAAGACGGTTGGGTGTCAAGGATGGTGCGAAATTCTTGGATGGCCTTCTTGTATTGCTTCAATCCCATCAGACACAAACCAGATAGAAAATGCGCCTCGGATGTTGCCGATGATGCATTCTTGTTTTGTTGAACAGAATTGAGAAATCCTTTTGCATCCTGAAGACCAGACTCAAATGAACCTTCTCGATATAAGGCATCTCCACGAGCGAGGAGAGCTGCTTTGGCCGCATTTGAATCAGAGTATGCCGTAATGAGCACACTCCATTCCTTGATAGCCTGCGGGAGTTTGTCCTGAGCTTCAAAGCACCATCCCAAAGCCAAGGAGGCCCACGGAGCTCGTGTTCCTTGAGGTTTTTTTGAAAGTACGTTTCGAAATGCTTGGATGGCTGTTTCGTACTGTCCGCTCTCTTGAAGAAGTTGTCCGTAGCGATACCATGCAATGTCGAGGTAGCGACTGTTGGGAAAGGTACGAACAAGGCGTTTAGCTTTCTTGATTGCTCCTTGTTCATCACCACTTTCACGTCGAGCTCGTACATCAAGCAGTAAGGCTTCGTCTCGTCGGGACCAAGTGTCGTGGTGTGTCTCAATCAAATTTAACTGAGGTATGGCGGCCTCCGGCTGCTTGAGTTCGACTAAGGCCATTGCGTCAAGCAGGAGTGCTTCTGCTTTCAGATCACTCTTGAGTTTTGGTAGAGCACGTTCAAGTCGATCATGAACCTCTTGCCACTGCTTTGCAGCGGAGAGGGCAACAGCTTCTCGTATTTGCCACGTTGGTCTTTGGTCTGCTTGTGGATACTCCTTGAGGAGTGCATGGTAGGCAGTTGAGGAAGCAGCATACTTGCCGAGCGCAAGAAATGCTTCGGCTTCAATGGATTTCACATCGAGAAGGCGATCTGATTTCGGCGATGCCGGGTGCTCAAGAAAGGTTTTGACACTGCGAAGCGCTTCTTCAGGGCGACCTTGGTCGAGCATTGCCAAGGATGACATGGCAAGGGCTGCGAGCACAATGGAACCATGCTTTGGATATTTTTCTGCAATAAGACTGTAGGCCCGCGCTGCGTCGGCTCGCTTTTCTGGAATTTCCCAGAGCGCATCTGCTCTATCTAACTCAAGTTGAGCCAGTTTCGTTTCATCGTCATTGGCTTGTTTGTCCCATTGAGCAATCGCGTTTGTTGCAATCGCCAATGCCTTTTGGGGGTTGTCTGCATCCAGTTCGAGGATGATGAGGCTATGTGCTGCCTCGAATCCGACATCTCCTGGTGCCTGAATAGCCTTTTCTAAAAGTGGGCGAGCTTTGTCAGGAGTTTTTGCCTCTATGAAGGCTCGCCCTGCAGAGGCCATTGCTACCAAGGCGGCATCCCTGTCCTCCGGAGCGTTGTTTTCTTCCTCTCGTTTTGCAAGATCAAGATATGCCTCTGCGGCTTCGGCCCATCGTTTTTGTTTCCAGCGAAATGCAGCAAGTCGCTCAAGTGCTTCGATCTGACGAGCCCCTTGTGTCAAAGCCAATGGCTCCAGTACGCGTTCCACTTCATCATCATCACCAATATTTATTGCTGCATCGGCGTGCCAGATACCAACATCATCAATGAGTTCATGGTCTGGAAAAGATGTTGTGAACTGCTGAAATGATTTGATTGCATCATCCCATTGCCCCATCTCAGATTGTCCGACGCCCAAGGCGTACAAGACGTCTGGGAGTCGAGTGGATGATTGGTGCTCTTGAGTAAAACGGGTCCATGTCTTGATCGCCTGTTCTTTATCAGCAGATTGCCAGAGAGATTCACCAAGACAAAAGAGGGCTTCATCCCGGTGCGGTTGATCCTTCCCTGAGGCAAGATACTCACGGAGGAATGAAGCAGCCGTCTTGTAAGATTTGGAGCGTTGCTCTGATTGCGCTTCGATGAAACTCCCGCGTGCCAGCTCCCAGCGCGCGAGCAATTTGGTTGCATCATCGGCATCACTTTCAATAACAGACCGAAATGATTTTTGGGCTGCTGGCCAGTTGTCATTTTTAAGTTGACAGATGCCAAGATAGAAACGTCCCTTGAGTGCTAAGGGATCTGCTGGATATTGGGAGATGAGTAAATCCCATTCCTCTGCAGCAAGCTCCCAGGCTTGCCGATTTTGTAATGCAGCAGCGGCTGAATAGGCTGCTCGAGCGGCTGGAGAAGAGGTTTCTTCTGCAGCCATGCATGAGGAAGACGTCATCACGTCATGCAAGACGCTAGATAAAAGGAAAGCAGCAAGTAGTCTTCGGAGAGCTACCATGAATACTCATGCGTTGACTTGTGACACAACCATGCACCTCATTACGACAGGAGCGTGCAGGTTCATAACCCCAATATTATACGTCATGAAATGATTAGACGCACCCCTTGTAAAACCGTGAAAACCTTTTGAGAAAAAGTGAATCCTTCGGTCTATACCAATAATATTCATGACATTGGAATATCGTGAGGACGATCATGTTCACAAAAGGTAGATGAATGAGCTAGCGCGAGACGATGCTCCGGTGTTTTCATAAGCCTCACCCGAATGGAATATAACATTATGAAAGTTGAAAGATGATGAACATGGATCCGGCGATGATAAAAATCATGAGAATCGCATCTGGCTCAAAAAATGGAATCCGTGTTTTCTTCTGATAGAGTTGGCCAAGTACGGCAATAGCTGATGTCACCATCACAGCGAGTGCTGTCATGGTGTGGGCAGAAGAGAGAGATGCAAAAATGGAGTCTTTGTGAACAACGTCAAGAGGGAAAAGCAGCACCATATTAAAAGCATTGCTTCCGAATGCATTCCCGATTGCTAAGTCAATCGCCCCCATTCTTAAGGCGGTCAGAGAAGAAACAAGTTCTGGTAATGAGGTGGTGATGGCTACGAGGGTCGTGCCGACAAATGTCCCACTGAGTCCAGACTTTTCGGATAGTTCTCCTGCAACATGGGAGAGTCGTGGTCCAGCAAAAAGAATCACGATGGCTGCAACAAAAAATGTAAAGATGGAAATAGCAGGATGTGTTGATGTATCGTTGTCATGATCAGAGTCTGTGCCATCATCTCCCTGAAGGATGCTTTCTTTGTGGGCACGTAATGCAATGCGTTGGTTGAGGTATAACATGCGAATGCCAAGAAGATAGGCGGCAAGAATGGCCCACGACCATATGCTTACTCCAAAGAATAACGTTGTGTTGTGAATATGGTGGGCTGTCAGAACTGCTGCACCAGCCAGTCCCGTAAGAACAATACCTAGCGTGGCAGCAAGAGCGTGAGAGGCAGCTTCACGAGAGAACATCCTTCGTTCTCCTCGCCATGCAAGATCAAGGCAGGCAAGAATAAAGAGATTCATAAGGCTTGAACCAAATAAATCGCCAACAGCAATATCCGTGAGTCCAGCCCGAACCGCAGCGATGTCAACAGTGAGTTCAGGAAGAGACGTGACAGCTGCCAGAAGTAAGCTGCCTATAATCAGCCTTCCAAGACCAGTCAGTTCTGCAATGCGATCAGCAGATCGGGCTAAAAACGTTCCTGCAATCGCAACACCAAAAGCGAGTCCAGTGAACTGAATAATGAGAGAGGACATGAAGCACCATGCTTTTGAAATGGTTTCTAAACGCTATCGCACGGCATGACATGGCTTTCGTACATCAACGTACCTGCATTGTCTTGCCAAAGAAATGACGGTAACTCACGGTTCCTTCGGTTTTGGAATAAATACCACGGCATCAGCGATGACGTAGCCATCTGTTCCTGTGTTTGTCATTTCAAGAACTCCGACACCGTCAAAGTCATATACACCGAGCGATAGGAAAAGATTGTCAATAGGAGGGGGGGTTTGTTGGTTGATGAGGTGTGTCTCCTTTCCGTGTGCGTGGTAGAGCACGACGGGGACGTTTGATGCCCGGTTCGCGTTATGCGTGTAGGCAAGCCGGACGTCATAGGTGCCAGGCTTGAGTTTTGCTGAAAACGTTACGGAGCGCTGGCCCTTCTTGGTATTTGCATCATGACGATACCCATTTTCGATATACGGACGAATGGAAGTAGATGTGCTCCAGTTCCCCTGAAATTGGGCGGACTGATCATCAATAACCGTTCCTCGGATGCTAGTTGCTGCACGAGACTGCGTGGATGATCTTGCTGAATCTGCATATTCTAAAACTTGTCCATCTTTCTTGAGTCGTTGGGCAAGTGACGTGTACTCCACGTCCTGAATCGCGACATTGTTTTGGATGGCAAGTGCTGCTGCCGTTGCAGCACTTTGTCCGAGAATCATAAACACAGGTTCCATTCGTACTGAACCATATGCAATGTGTGATGTGGATACTGCACAGACAACAAAAAGATTCTGGCAGTCTGTTTGTTGTGGAATGATGGCACCGTAGTCAATTGGATAGGGGCCACCCGGATTCACTTGAATATCACCCTCGTTGCGAACATGTCCATGTGTATCAACATAGCGCTGAACATTGTGAGAATCCATGTTATAGGATCCCATGCCGATAGATCGATTGGTCGGTATGAGTTGACGAAGATGGCGTTCATTGACGACAAGATCGCCAACCATGCGGCGGGCCTCTCGAACATAAATCTGGTGCGGCCAATGCCCATTGTCTATGAATTCATCTTTTGAAAGGCCCCATTGGCTATACCAGGATCGTACATCGCCTGGAACGCGAGGGTCATTTGAGAGAAAAAAACAGTAGCCTTGTTGATACGTCCGGTGTTCATCAAGTATTTCCTGTCGCCGTGTGTATGAGGCATCGGGGTAGTCATAGTTCATGCCAATATTATCTGTTGAGAAAGAACCATGGTTATTGGTATCAGTCTTCAAATTGGGGAGCATGTCAAACTTCCCCTTGATATGACGTGAGCCTGCAAGGAGATCTCTCAATAATAGTTCATATTGCTGTGGGTCGTAGCCATTTGGTTTTGTGAATGGCACACGGTTTTCTTTGACGCGTGTCAAGCACATGCGATAGTTGTATGCCTGTAGACGGTGATCTCCTGAGCCTTGTGTGCCAGGCGAATCATTGTGGACCCTGGGAAGGAGGCCGCTTGTTGGATCATCCGGTACGGTGTATGCACTCACCTTGTTTTTGAATTGATGGGAATGAGCGTTTTGAATCTGGACACCGTTGAGTGATTCGTTGTATTGACTGTTTCCTTCTCGTCCTATGGTGTACGTCACTCCTGCGGCAGCCATGAGATCTCCCTCATAGGTTGCGTCGATAAACATTTTCGCATTGAAAACCCTACCCGAAAGCATTTTGATGGCCTTGATTCGGCCTCCGTGTATGGTCACGCCGCTTGTTGAGCGGTCGAGCCATTCGTCGCGATAGACAGGGATGGTGAGCGTACTGACAAATTCTTCAAAGATCTTCTCTGCGACATGTGGCTCAAAGACCCACATTGCTGGATCACGCCCATCGATCGCGCGGGTTCCCTGAGCACGGGCACCGTACTCATCACGTTCCTGCCACCGCCATGCATCTGGTTGTTTGTAATAGCGGTAGATGTGCTGGTAAAACTCAAGGGCGATTCCTCCAATCACAGCTTTGTTGCCGCTGTCAGTCCACCCCAGGCCTCCTGCGCTGAGGCCACCAAGATGTTTATCCGGACCTACGACAACAACATTGAGATTCATGCGTTTGGCTTGGACGGCGGCTGCAATGCCCGCACTGGTGGGGCCATAAATCACGAGGTCATACATGCTCGTATCAGCAGCCCTTACGGATGTTTGCAGGAGAAGGATCCCCGAAATAGCCAGCGCGAAGAAACAACGAGAAGTAGTCACGAAAGTTTTTCATAAAAAGAGAATGAACATATATGACACCGTTTATTGTTCCCACGTCGTCAAGTGGGAAAACATGACCATCGCGTGAGGTGATGCAGCATCATTGCAACAGAACAGCATAGTTTTCAGTCTTTTTTTTTCAATTGTTGATCTTTGCTCGTGCGGATAGCAGAACATGTATGTTCAGTGACAAAGATTTTTCTGGAATCATTCGTATGCCACCAAGAGAATCAAGAATCATGATGCACAAGCATGGTATGAGCGTTTGGATAATCGCATCACAGCTTTGTTTCATCGTCTTGTCATGTGTCAGTGTCTTGACAGATTTACGTGCTGATGATGTATCCGTGTACGAAAACTCTCATCCAGAGCCAATACTTCTTGCTCATTACATGCCGTGGTTTTCAGCTCGTCCGTCCGATCACGAGTGGGGATGGCATTGGACAATGGGGCATTTTGATCCAGAACAAATGAAGGACGAGAGGCGTTCCATAGCATCTCGGTACTATCCGCGTATTGGGCCCTATGATTCTTCTGATACACATGTCCTCGAATACCACCTCTTGCTCATGAAACTGGCAGGCATTCAGGGAGTGATTGTGGACTGGTATGGCCTCACTGATCTCCATGATTATCCGGAACTACATCACAATACAACACAATTACTCAAGCAATGCGAAAAACTCGGGATGACCTTTGTCATCTGCTATGAGGATCAAACGATTGCTTCACTCGTTGATGCAGGACGGCTTCGTCCCACTGAAAAAGTAAGTCATGCAAGAGAGGAAATTGAATGGCTAGGACAATACTGGTTTCGATCTCCGAGTTACGGAAAATATAATCAGAAACCAATCCTTCTTTCTTTTGGTCATGCAGGTCTCACTGACAACGAGTGGAGTGAATGCCTTTCAAAACTGTCTACTTCGATCTCGTATTTTAGCCAGGATTATTGTCGTGTGGGGGCTCAGGGTGGATTTGATTGGCCCTCTCCGCAGAAAGGTCTTGCACGGCAACGAACGTTCATTCTTGAATCAACCCAATGGAAAACCTGCATTCCGGTTGTCTTTCCAAGATTCCACGACATATATGAAAAAGCACAGGTTCACGAGAGTTATGGAGTGATAAATGATGCGGATGGGAAAACATTTTGCCAGACTCTTGATAGCGCACGCCAAGTGGATCCAGCAATTATTCAGATCGCAACATGGAATGACTGGGGCGAGGGAACGCAGATTGAACCAAGCATGGAGTTTGGTTTTCGGGACCTGCAAGTGCTGCGAGATAGGCGGTATCCCAAGCCGAAGAAGAGTCTTCAGATGACTGACAAACACTGGCAACTTCCAGAAACTATTCTCTCCCTTCGCCGTCTAGCTGGAGTTGATAGTGTGGCCATTGATAAGGCCGTGTCCGCAATCTTGGCAGGGAAGCTCGCAGATGCATGTGAGTTATTGGATGCGGTCGTTCCATAATTGAACCAAACGGCGAGCTTAACCAAAGGCAGTGCAGTGCTACTTATGCGTGCATGTGTGACTCATGCAACAGCGTGTTTGGAACGTTTGATGAGAAGCCAAACACTTGGCACAAGAAATAATGTGAGGATGGTAGATGCCGCTATGCCACCGACGAGAGCACGAGCAAGGGGAATCATTGCCTCGGTTCCTGGAACAAGGTGAAAGCTCAGAGGGATCATTGAGGCTAAGAGTGTCAATGATGTCATCAAGATGGGACGAAGCCTTAATCGCGAAGCTTGTAGTATGGCGTCCTGGGGTGAGAAGCCGTTCTCGAGATTGGCATTTGCAAGATCCACAAGAAGAATACTGTTATTGACCACAATGCCAACCATCATCAGTGTCCCGAGTAACGATTGAATATTGAGTGTTGTCCCTGTCATAAAAAGAACAGCAATGACACCCGCAAGGCCCAGAGGGACAGCGAGCATAATGATGAGAGGGTCTATGAAAGAGCGAAATTGTGCCAGCATAACGAGATATACAAGAAGAGTCGCAATCATGAATCCCCAGCCAATGGCAGCCGTTCCTCGCTGCATGGTAACGACTGGGCCGCGCAGTGTTGTATTCACGCCATCAGGTGGAAGGAGTGTCTCGATTGCTTGCTCGACATCAGCAGCAACAGATCCAACGTCTCTTCCTTCAACATTGACCAAGACATCATAGACACGAGATATGTTGTAGTGAGCAATTTCACCCGGAATATTCACCCGTCGGATTTTTGCGAGGTTTGAAAGGGGGATATTCTGCGGACCATTAGGCGTATTCACTGCGAGAGGAAGATTTCTCATTGCATCAAGGTTTTCGGCTTCATTGTTTTCGTATTGCACTCCAAGAAAAAAATCGATGCCACTTGTTGGATCAACCCAGATCGCTGGCGCATATCCGACGCTTGAGCCGAGTGCGGTAAGAATATTTTCAGCAACATCTCGCTGACTCAGGCCCATAAATGATGCACGGATTCGGTCCACGTCTACATCAAGTTGTGGGTAATCCAGGGCTTGGGCAATCTGCACGTCAACGGCTCCAGGAACACGTCGGACTGTTGTCACAACTTTTTCTGCGAATTCGCGAGCGGCACCAAGGTTGCCAGCAGCAACCTGAATTGTGATTGGTGCGGGAGATCCTTCATTGAGTGCAGCCTGAATTATTCCGCCCTGCCGGAAAAGAAATTGTTCACGCGGAAACCGTTGATGGAGTTCACGGCGGAGCGTCTGCACGTACGAGGATGTGGACGGTCGGTTGACGTTATTGTTGAGGGTGACCACCAAAAATGCTGAGTCTGGTCCAGAATTCGGGCTCAAGATGGTTGAAAAACCAGCACCCTTTCCAACAGGTAAACCAATATTTGCCAAGATGGTGAGTAACTCGTGTTGAGGAATCGTTTCCTGAATAACATCTTCAATCTTTTCAACAAGTGCTTCGGTATTTTCAATTCGTGTTCCAGGAAGAGTTCGAATTCGAATCTCAAACACTCCGTCGTCCACATTTGGAAATAATTCACTCCCCACGGATGGAAGTAACATGCAGCAGAAGGCAGCCACAGTGGCAATAAGAACAATGGTCATCCAAGGACGAGATAACGCAGATGCACATGTCTTGTCATAGCGTGATTGAAGTGTTGAGGGCATGTTCTTCTGGCTTGCCCATTTTTCAGCAGTATGCGTTGTGAAAAACCTTGCACAGAAAGAGGGCAGCAGCGTCATTGCAAACAAATATGATGCTCCAATGGATACTGCTGCAGAGAGTGCAAGAGGCTCGAATAGATATCGAATCATTCCTGATAGGAAAAGGGCCGGTAAAAATATTGCCAAGGTTGTAATGGTTCCTGCGAGTACAGGGGCAGCAACTTCTTCAGCTCCCTTTCGTGAGGCGTCCTGAGGTGTTTCACCTCGTTCGAGATGACGAATAATATTTTCTACGACAACAATTCCCGCATCAACGACCGTTCCAACAGCCAATGCGAGTCCTCCGAGTGTCATCACATTAATCGACATGTCAAAACAATAAAGTGCAAGGATTCCTGCGAGCATCGATGACGGCAGCAAAATGAGAATTGCGATTGTTGGTAAGAGTCGTTTGAGAAAAACAAGAACAACAACCCCTACGAGTAAAGCACCGAGAAGCACCTGTCGCTGGAGATTTCCGATGGCATCACGAATATAATTTGATTGATCACCGACTAGCGTGACATTTGCAGCATCAGGAATTTCACCCCGGGCTTTCATGCGTGGGATTTCTTCGGCAATACCTTCGCGAATACGATCCACAACAGCGATCGTATTACTGCCGGGTTCGCGGAGGAGTGGGCAGTACACACTTCGTTCACCATTGACGCGAACGATGTTGGTCTGGATGGCTGCATCATCACGTGCCTCTCCGATGTCACGCAAGAAAATTGGGTGACCATCACGAACCGCAATTGGAATCGCGTTTATTTCATCTTCGCCGGGTAGTGTGTTGACGGCATGGACTTGGTAGTCTGTTTCACCGAGCCGAAGTGTTCCGCTTCCCAGCACAAGATTACTATTTCGAACGGCATCGACGATATCTGTCAGGGTGAGATCATGTGCTTGCAGGCGGGCTGGATCCACGTACACCATCATTTGACGAAATCTTCCACCAAAAGGATGTGGAATCTGTACTCCTTTCAGTCCGCCCATTTTATTTCGAACAGCGTAATAGCCAATCTTGTAGAGCACAGTTTCATCAAGTCCATCACCAGAAATAGCAGCAAGAACAACTGGCAGATTTGCCGGTTCGCTTCGAAGCGTGAAAGGGTGTTCGATACCTGGAGGGAGATGAAACATGTCGCTTGCTTCAAGATTGACAATGTCATTCATGGCTGATGAAGGATCTGTTCCTGGTTGAAAGGTGATTTTCAGCACACTTGCACCAGGTAGCGTTCGTGACTCTTGTTTATCAAGACCGCCAGCTAACGTGAGTGCTCGCTCAACACGCGATGTGACACTCTTTTCCATATCGAGGGTCGGAAGGCCTGGATACGAAAAGAAACTAACAACCACCGGGGTCTTAAAATCTGGCAAAACATCAGTTGGAATGCTTGGCACAACAGCTATTCCAAGAAAGACAAGACCCAGTGTGATGGATAAGACAACAAATCTGTTCTTAAGTGCCCAGCGAATCAAAAACATATCAGGTTGTCCCTGTGGGTCTGAAAGATGAGGTTTCGTGATTGTTATTGGTGAACAACGTCCACTCGCTGTCCCTGTTCGATTGATCCCACAAATGCATCTACAACCCGTTCTGTACCATCAAGTCCAGAGAGAATTTCGATTTCCTGGCCGTCATCTGATCCAATGGCAACAGGTATTTTTGTGACCGTATTCTCTGTATCAAGTACAAAAACATAGGAGTGGCCTTCAGCATCTGACCGAAGTGCCGAAGCAGGAAGAACACAGGCATCTTTCCGCACAGTTGTGGTGATCGTGGCGCATCCAAACATCCCGGGGAGAAGAGAGCCGTCCGTGTTTTCAATATCGATCTCCGCCAGCATGGTACGTGTCGATGGATCTAGGCGTTGTGCAGCGCGGGTGACTTTTGCCTCAATCGGTCGTTCTGGCCGAGCATCCAGCCGTACGGTAACAGGATCGCCGGCGTCTACTTCGGCAGCGTCTCGCTCTGGGATGGCAACACGAATGCGCAGTCTTTTTTGATGATCACAATGAAAGAGTGGACGTCGAATGAGTCCATGAGATTGTGATGAGCCGGTTACGAAGTCACCTGGGTCAATCGCTCGAGAAGTAATGATGCCATCAAATGGAGCTCGAAGTGTTGTATATTGAAGCATCGTATCAATTTCTTCGACCTCTTTGGCGCATTCTGTAAGGCGTGCCAAGGCTGTTGCAACTTCAGCCTCTGTCTGCTTGAGTTGAGCCTTTGAAATTTCATGCTTTGCTTTTGCAGAACGAAGGGCAGCTTCTGAAGAAATCTTTGTTGCTG
>JBDOMS010000398.1:0-19583 GCA_039831735.1 Pirellulales bacterium | reverse complement strand
TATTCGATTTACCTAGTTTTTATATATGCCTAGAAAATAATCTATTTTTTTGTACACACTATTTAGGTCGACCAATGGATCCAAATCGTTAATGACAATATAGACAAAAAAACACTCCACAATATTGAGTGGAATACGCTCATACCGAAAAGGTGACAGGTGAACCACTAAGAACACACCACGGTGCTGAATGCGTGGTTGAGCGACCTCCCATGTAAGAATAGCAAGTGCGACAGCTACTGCACCTGAGACAATAGCAAGTGGCCACCACACTACTTGATTTACAGGTTTGATAAACACCATAACAACACTCAGTGCGGCAATGAGTTCAAACAATAATGCAAAAATTCCAAACATCCACGCACACCGCATGTTTCCACGCAGCCAGACGTGAGGAGATGGACTCCGTATGCGGTAGAACAGGGGAAGCGGCGGAAAGATAATCATACGTTGTGCTCAGTATACCTTGCTCACCACTTGGTGTGTCATCCAACACTGGCATATGCCCCGCCACTGCTGCCCGCTTTACGAATCTGTGTTGCTGAATGCAGTGCTCAGTCATTCCGTCACCAGCATGCTCATTGTTCACTGTTGATCAGGCGTGTCGCATTCACAATCGTCCATCGCTGTCGCGAAAGTCCATAGGCAACGTACAACTGCAGGCCTTCTTCCGAAAACTCCTCAACCCCTTACCATAGTGATGTGGAGTTGAGTCGTTGAACTCCTTTATTCTTGTTTTTGTCCAGTGTCATGCATAATTCTTCCTCTCAGTCCACGCCCACACAATCCAGGCTCATTCTTTTTGGATTTGGGATTGCTCTTGGATGCTACGCGGCAGCTGTTTCTGCAGGATGGCCCCAATATGGTCGTGACTTATTAGTTGCTGCTCAGGCTGCCCATCACGCACCACACGACACGAGCGGGAATCATCAACACAACGAAAGCAACGTTGAAGGTGGTCATCACGAAGGCCTTCATCATGCTGAAGATGGTGTTGAGACTCATGCTGGAGATCCTCCTCCCCTGTGGGCCGTTCTTCCTTTCGTGTTACTTCTGGGGGCTATTGCTGTTTTTCCTCTCACCCCTGCCCTTGCCCATTGGTGGGAACACAACTCAAGCAAACTTTTGGCTGCTGGAATACTTGGATGTATCACCCTTACGTATTACCTCCTACTTCATAATGACCCGATTGACCTCCACTTTCCTGCACATGCCATAACAGCCCCCGCCGAACGTGGCCCTTCATGGGGCCTTGCGGGCACGGTACTGGCCAACGCACTTCTGGCTGAGTACGTGCCATTTATCATGTTGCTGCTTTCACTCTACGTTATCACCGGTGGTGTACGTATTGAAGGAGATCTCGAGGCCACCCCAACAACGAATGCCACCTTCCTCCTGATTGGAACAGGACTTGCCAGTTTCATTGGCACAACTGGTGCTGCCATGTTACTCATTCGCCCACTCCTTGAAACTAATCAACAGCGTCGTGGCGTTGTACACACCTTGGTGTTTTTTATATTCATGGTGTGTAATTGTGGGGGCTGTCTTCTTCCAATTGGCGATCCACCTCTCTTCCTCGGGTATCTTCAAGGCGTAGATTTCCTGTGGACAATGTCTCTCTGGAAGGAGTGGCTTGTCACGAATGGGATTCTTCTGGCTGTCTATTGGATATGGGATTCTTTCTACGCCTATCCACATGAGAGGAAAAGTGATATTGCCTACGACACGCGCCGCACGCGAGCGATCAAGATCAGCGGCTTAGTACTGAACGCTCCACTCATGCTTGGTGTCATCGCTGCTGTTGGTCTCCTTGACCCATCAAAAGCTGTTCCAGGAACTGATTGGCATCCATGGATTTTTCTCCGAGAAGCCGTCCTGTTGTCACTTGTCACAACATCCCTCGCCTTGGGTAGCCGTACAATTCGTGAAAAAAATGGCTTTTCATACTTTGCCATCCTTGAAGTCGCTGCTCTCTTTGTTGGGATCTTTGTGTGCATGCAGCCAGCACTTGCCATCCTCAACACGCATGGCGCAAGTCTTGGCATTCGTTCACCACAAGCCTTTTTCTGGGCAACAGGATCGCTATCGGCCGTACTCGATAATGCTCCTACCTACCTCGTATTTTTCAAGACTGCTCAGGCATTACCAGCCGAAGGGACCCTTGAGGCAGGAGTCGAGATAGGACGCCTCACAGGCATTAGTCTCGGTGCAGTCTTTCTTGGAGCCATGACGTACATCGGAAACGGCCC
This sequence comes from Pirellulales bacterium, assembly GCA_039831735.1. Lineage (GTDB taxonomy): Bacteria > Planctomycetota > Planctomycetia > Pirellulales > UBA1268 > CACORA01. The sequence continues at coordinate 17,334 of JBDOMS010000398.1, read as the reverse complement.
CAACTTTATGGTGAAAGCGATCGCAGAGCAGTCTGGCATTCGCATGCCAAGTTTCTTTGGCTACTTACTCTACAGCCTTGCCGTTCTGGTTCCGATTTTTGTGCTCGTTGCGTTTATCTTTCTCTAGAACTTTTTCTTTTTTTCAGCAGACTCTACACGCGTGCCTACTTCTCGTCCTTCAACCGATTCCTTCGACCACGTCACGACTGACTCACAACTCAAACGTCTCGTGGATCAATTGGCAAGTCAGCCATTTCTTGGCTTTGATACAGAATTTGTTTCTGAGCACACCTATCGCAGTCAACTCTGTCTGATTCAAGTCGCTGCCCCAGGAGTGCTGGCTGTGATCGATACACTCGCCGTCACAGAACTCGATTCTTTTTGGCGACTCATGACTGCCCCCGAACGAACGACACTGGTTCACGCAGGTCGTGAGGAAATGGGTTTCATTCTTCATGCCATTGGCCAACGGCCATCCAATCTCTTTGATATTCAACTGGCGGCTGGACTGGTCGACCATGACTATCCCGCTGGGTATGCGGCTCTTGTGCGACGGCTTGTAAAAGCTCAGACGAACAAAGGAGAGACCCGTACTGACTGGCGTCGACGCCCTCTCTCTGCAGCACAATTAGACTACGCTCTCGACGACGTCAGATATCTTGAGCCCATGTGGCGCAAGCTTCAGAAAAAACTTTCCAAGGAGGGTCGCACCGAATGGATGCATGCAGAAATGGATGCCTGGCAAGACGACGTTGCTGCATCATTCACGCGAAAACGATGGCGACGGATATCCGGCCTTGGGGGACTCTCAAGGAGGGAGTTGGCAGTGGCTCGGGAGGTGTGGCACTGGCGTGATCGTGTCGCAGAACAGCGGGACATGCCACCCAAACGGGTGCTTCGAGATGATCTGATTGTTGAACTCTGCAAACGAAAGAGTGCGGATCCGCAAAAGATATCCGCAATTCGTGGCATGCAACGCTCAGACTTACGCCACATCCTTCCCGGCCTTGCTGATGCCATTGACCGCGGCCTCTCACTCCCTGACAACGAGTGTCCCGGCGGAGAAAGACATCGTGCTCCACCAGCTCACATCTCTATGCTCGGGCAGTTTATGGCAACGGCCGTTGCCGGGATGTGTCGACAGATGAAGATTGCACCAGCGTTAGTTGGCACAGCGTCAGATATGCGGGATCTCCTTGCATGGAAACTCGGCTATCGAGACGAAGATAAAACACCTCCGGTGTTGGCTACGGGGTGGCGTCACGACGTAGTGGGTGATCTGATCGAAGACCTTCTTTCAGGCAAGGCTGCCTTGAGGATCGGTGATCTCGATTCATCTGAACCACTCATCATCGATCGAAGATAAGCCATTCATAACGCGTGCACCGTGCATGACAAACACACAGGATGTCATGCAACGGCACATTGATGTGCCCACCTTGGGTTGCCAATTGATTGAAACTGTTTCCATGGAATGGAACCCCACACCATTTCCAAAGTATTTCAGTTCACGCGCAGTCTCCCCCCAAAAAACAATCAATTCCTGACAGCAAAACAGTATCACCTGCATCCAGATACATACTTCACCGTTGACACCAAAATACCAATACGAAATGCATGGATCGACAGACGCAAGACGCTTCTTCTCGCAGTCGTCGGTTTCATCATATCTTTATTGTCTAATACAGCTGCCACTCTTTAGCTTTGATTCGAGCAGACGTACCGACCAGTAGCTCACATTCAGACCATGACATAACAGTCGGCTCCCACAGCCTTGGAAGAACAATACGGTGAACCGCCACGCGAAGTGATTTCACTCCGAGGGAGTACCCGCTGCATAAAGCATAAGGCTACTGATAACGAGCGTGAGTGCTGTAGCGGCTTCGACTGCAAACATCTTTCTTCTCCTAACGTACGAGGCAGGGGTTCTACGCCGATTGGTATCAGGAGGTTCGCAAGGAAATGCTGTAGCGAGGGCGATCGTTTCGACTGTTGGTTCTTGATAAGCGATTACGTCTGAAAACACATTCAAAACAGGGAGACGACTACATGTTCAGTCAATCTGATGTATCTGCATTGTCTGTATGGCCCACAGATTCGGAAAAAATTCGTGTAGACGTAAGCGGAGGGCAAGGGATTCGAACCCTCAACCCATTGCTGGGCATCTGATTTCGAGAGAGACGTACTACTCGGATGAGCCCATAAAACAGCACCGAAAAGACACGCCTCTTTTTGTGTAGTGTTTGCGCAGCTTCGCGAGAAGCAGCCCGCCACCCGGGTGCTCGACCTTTCTGATCATCCGTTTGGCCAACGCTGTGTCATCATGCTGCAATAAACAAGCAAAACCACACACCGGGAATTCTCCTTCAATGAAGAGCAGCGAAAGCAAACGCTTGCATCCGAGCGCCCGAATGGGAAACGAAGCCTCACCGTTACCTCTTCGCCGCAACCGCAACATAACAAGTTTTCATTTTCACGCTCAAATCGCAGAGAGCAGCGAGATTTCTTGATCTTTATCTGAGCACGCGATGCATATACACTAAGTTGGAATGAAAAAACACTACCGAATTCAGTTTCCTCCAGCCGATTCAGAAAAACTTGAGCAAGATGAAGTCTTTTTCACGCTAGTTGTAGACGGTGAACCGAAACGTTTGCGGTTTCACGATTACGACGAGATCTACAAGCGGCCCGGCTTGTATGAGCAGCTCTTCTACGATCGCCTTCGCAGCAACTCGCCCGAGAAAGTGGCTGATCTTCTGCAGCGTTCGCTCAATACTGTCCGCGAACCCATGACGGAATTACGTGTGCTCGATTTGGGCGCAGGTAACGGAATGATGGGCGAAGTGCTCAAGCGTAAAGGCGTCGCCCGATTGGTGGGCGCAGACATCATTCCGGAAGCGCGTGATGCTGCGTACCGGGACCGACCCACCACGTACGACGACTACTGTGTTACCGACCTTACGAACGTGGAATCCGACACTCTCGAACAACTTCGCGAATGGAGTTTCGATTGTTTGACTTGCGTGGCCGCTCTTGGTTTCGGTGACATTCCGCCACGAGCTTTCTTCAATGCCATGAAGCTCGTGCGAACCGATGGTTGGCTCGCCTTCAATATCAAGGAAAGCTTTCTTGATCACGCTGATGACACAGGCTTTTCGCGTCTGATCCGCGAATTGATTTTCTCAAAGTACCTGGATATCTACCATCTCGAGCTCTATCGGCACCGCCTTTCGATGGAAGGAACGCAGCTGTTCTATTACGCGCTGGTCGGGCGCATGACCGCGTCAATCCCCGAGGACTTTTTCGAACAACACGGAATCGAGGATTAGGCAAGATCGCTGATTGGAAGGTTTTCAATCCGGGCGACGTACAATCCGCCAGAATTGGATCGACGCCGCTAGGCCGACCATCGCGCAGAACGCGAGTACGGCAAACACGTATTGATGGCCCAGCTCACCGGGCCACCGATCCAGCAGGATCCCCATGAGTGGTCCCATGAACACGTCGGGGGTGTATCCGACGACTGAGACGATGCCCACGGCGCTACCGGTATCACGAAACGGCACGCGTCCTGCCTCCATCATCGCATAATACAGCCCTCGTAAGGCAAACACCGCCGCGCTGGTGGAGATCAAAGTTGCAAAAAAGAACACGGTCATGCCGGGGCGAAGCGCCCCGGTGGCGATCACGGCGCTGCCAATTCCGAACACGAGCAGACTCAGTATTGTCATTCGGGCCACGCCAAAGCGATCAGCCAGCAGGCCTGCCACGATCGCCGCGAAAGGCCGTACCCACATTGAAACTGTACCCGTGCTTGCGGCCTGCACCTCGTCGAAATTCAATACGTCGTGCGCGTACAATGAGACATCGTCCAACCCTTTGTAACCAACGTACGCGCAAACAACGACGATTGCTTGAAGCCAGACGGTCGGCATTCGGAGTACACGACGGAGCCCTCCCGACTCGTACTTGATCTGGGAGTTGTTAGGCGACTGAGGTAACCTGCTCGCCTGAGGTAACGCGAACCACACGAAAACGGCTGCGGCAAACGTAATGCCCGAAAAAAGAAAAATAACCTGGCGGAAAGCGCTTGCCCGCTGGTCGGGCGTTGCATTCTGAATTTCGTCGGGCATGAAGAAGGAGAATAGTGCCACCGCGCCGCTGCCAATGACAGCAGCAACCAGACCACGTCCTCCGTCCAGTATTCCAAACGCACGACCCGGGAGTTTGAACCCGCCCCACTCGCGCGTAGCTCGAATCAGCGGTGCCCAAAACAACAAGATCGTGGTGACACCCCAAAAACCGTAGAGGAATTTGAGTGCTGCCAGTGACGGTATCGTTGCCAACGCCACACCGCCGACAGACGTAACAGCCAAAGCAAGAGCCATCAGCTTTCGAGCTGAATATCGATCTGCGAGTGGCCCACCCGGGAAGTACGCCAACATCGCAACGACGCCGTACACCGAAAAGGCCATCCCCAACTGAAGGTTGCTCAGGTGAAATACATCCAACAATGTCGGACGGAAGATACGAGGAAGCACAAACGGCAAGAAAAAGACAGCTTCACCAGCCACAATAAGCGCAAGCATTTCGATAGCTCGACCGGCAGGCGATAATTCTTGCTTAGTGTTTTGCACGCGCGGCTACCGGAGAGTGAACAACTGGCGTTTACCATGTGGATTAAACCAAAAACTGTCAATCACGCAGAGTGGCGATCTGCCCCAGATTAATATGTTTCGACCGAACTTGACATCATGTTCTGCAAACAGCAAGTGCATGAGCCATTTGTGCCAACCGGACGACCCGTTTCGTTCTTCTGTTGAGCCTTCGTGATGCGGGCCCACGCTTCCTGCTTCCCGGAATTCAACCCGAAGTCGCAACTCTTTTGCCGTTTGCCGCGACATGGCTCACCTTCGTATGGCCCTGTTCAGCGCGTTCGCAATTCGTGCACGGCTGATGGTGGGATATCTACACCCGCGACCACGCATGGACATGCATGCTTGGTTCGAAGCCTGTGAGGGTGGACGCACACATTCGATCCAACGCAAGACAGTCTTCAGGGTGTTTGTGGGCGATTGCTTGTGGTCGCGACGTCCCGTCTCATTCCTTGTCGTGACGGCGTGTGCGAAATCGGTCCACCTGGATCTCGCGTAAGCACAAACTTAAGAATATCCGTTTTGTGTAGCATCCGCTCTTGAGAGCCCCTCAAAAAAAGCACGATACTGCAAACTCACTCAAACTGAGTTGCATATTTCGCCTACCGTTCCCGCAAAGTTTCGGTGCTGACAAAAAGCGGAGGGCAAGGGATTCGAACCCTCAACCCATTGCTGGGCATCTGATTTCGAGTCAGACCGCTGGCCAATTCGCATACCCTCCGTGTCCTCAGTGTAGCACGGAGAAAACACAGGAGAATGGCTGCTTTTTTCGAATGAACCGCGGCGAAGATGTTACCAGTAATTGGCATACTTTATCATGAACAAATCAAAGCCCGTCGCAAAGAACAGGTCTTGGCGAGTTGCCCGACGATGTGAAGAAACTTACCCGAAGGAGTCCATCAGGAGATGTCTTTGCGAAGTTTATTTATTTCGAGTGTTGTGCTGGCATCATGCGGTGTCGGGATCGGTAACGCTGCCTTGAACAGTCCCGACCAGTCGCAGATTGTCCAAACAAAACAAAAGCCGAACATCCTCTGGATCACTGTCGAAGACATGAGCCCAACACTCGGATGCTACGGAGACGACTTTGCCCGCACGCCGAACCTCGACACGTTCGCAAACGAGAGCATCCTGTATACCAATGCCTTTGCCTCGTCACCGGTGTGCTCGCCATCACGATCCACACTCATCACCGGAATGTATAGCGCCAGCATGGGGACCAACCAGATGCGATCCTCAAACCACATTCCGACCGGAGTGAAAGGCTTCCCAGCCTTTCTTCGGAAGTCTGGCTATTACACATCGAATAACGTCAAGACTGATTATAACTGCGCAGAAAACAAGCAACTTATTGAGGAGTCGTGGAACCTTTCATCAGCCGAAGCACATTGGAGAGATCGGAAGCCCGACCAGCCGTTCTTCTCTGTGTTTAACGACATGACAACACACCAGTCGCGCACGATGGTCTGGCCCTATCCTGTTTTTCAAAAGCACATCCAGTCCCAGCTCTCCAAGCAAGAAATCAGCAATCCTCAAGATGTCCCGCTGCCACCTTACTACCCGGACACTCCGGTCATCCGAAAGACAGTGGCAAGGTATTACGACTGTATCTCCGTCATGGATAAGAACGTCAAACGCATTCTTGACCAACTGGAAGAGGACGGTCTTGCTGATGACACAATCGTATTCTTCTATTCCGACCATGGCTCCGGGATGCCGCGGCACAAGCGACTGCTCCTCGATTCGGGAATGCGCGTCGCCCTCATGGTTCGCTTTCCAAAGAAGTACCAACACCTTGCTCCCGCAGCGCCTGGCACCCGACTGGACCGTCTGGTCAGCTTCGTCGACTTCCCGCCAACGGTTCTTAACCTAATCGGACACCCCATCCCTGCCTACATGCAGGGAATTCCGTTCCTGGGACCTCATTCCAAAATTGAGAGGGAGACAGTCTACGGTACTCGTGATCGAGTCGATGAGGTCATGGAGACGGCACGTTCCGTGAGAGACAAACAGTTTCTCTATGTTCGAAACTACATGCCCCATTTGTCCTACAACCAACCCAGCGTCTTCTCCGATCTTGGCGAGATACGGAACGATATCACCCGTGCGGCGAAAACGGATCTCGACGCGCTTAGCGCTGCGCAGCGGGCCTATGCTGGACCACGCAAGCCGGTCGAAGAATTCTACGACTGCACCGCTGATCCCGATAACATCCGTAATCTCCTCACTGTGGAACTCAGTCCCAACCAGCAGGCCGCCCTTGAACGCCTTCGTGGAACCTATACACAAACCCGGAGAAAGATTCGGGATGTTGGCGCGCTTCCGGAATCTGTCATGCGCGACTGCGTTCGAGCAGAGGGTGCGCCCATTCGCGACATCCTCGAGGGGAAGACCAATCACTCGCCGGATCTGGATGCCGCATGGGCAGCCGCCGATGCTGTGGGAAAAAGAGACCGTGATGCCCTCGTGGAATTCCTGAGGAGCCCAAACGCCTCGGATCGCTACTGGGCACTGGTCGGAATGAGGGTCGATTTTGCGGATGATTCCGCACTCCATGATCTGGCCGCCGGCCACTTCACTGACACCGCAGCCGATGTTCGAATCGAAGCTGCTTCGTGGCTGGCTGACGCCTCTTCGCACTATCGCAACCGCGCGCTCGAGAGCCTCATGAACGATACCTCACTGGCTGACTGGTGGAGTGCCCTGCGAGCATGCCGTGCGATCGAGTTGTTGGGCACGAAGGCGGAATCACTCCTGCCGCGGATGAAAGAACTTTATGCGAAACATCGGAATCAGACGGGGGATCAAAGTTTCTTTCTCGCCTTCTCGTCAGGAGCCTTCCTAGAACAATTCGGTGCGGAGACGATTCCCTGGGACTTTACCCCAGGTGCTACTAGCGTGTCCGCCGATCCTGTGAGGACGAAGCAATCTGATGATGAGACGGGCTTCACACACATTTTTGATGGCAGAAGTCTCGGCCAGTGGGATCACCGCAAGGGCGCATGGGAGGTTGTCGACGGAAGCATCTCGTGCACTGGGGCAGAGAAGACCCGTAACTGGATCATTTGGCGGGGCGGCACGCCTTCTGACTTCGTGCTCCGCCTGGACTTCAAATATGAAGCCGGCAACTCGGGCGTTCAGGTCCGCAGCGATGACCAGGGCGACCATCAGATTTTTGGCTATCAGGTCGAGGTCGCCGCGCAAAACAAGATGGGACTCTGGCACCACTCGCTGCTCTCCAAGGATGACCCCACACGCGAGGCACGTCACTTGATGGCGACCGCTGGTCAGGAAGTTACGATTACCGCGGACGGGAAGAAGTCCGTCAAACAGATCGCCAGTGCGAAAGAGATCGTCGCCCATTTCAAGCAAGACGGCTGGAACAGCATGGAGATCATCGCCGTCGGCAACACCCTCACGCAGAAGATGAACGGCGTGGTGTTCTCCAAAGTCAGCGACGACGACACACGCATGTCTCGCCGCAAGGGTGTGATCGCATTGCAAGATCACGGCAAAGGCTGCCGGGTCGCCTTCCGAAACATACGTATCAAAGAGCTGCCACACAACGGAAGCGCTCACTACCACCAAGACGCCCAGACCGCGACTACAGCGAACAGGCCTTCCGCTGAACCAACCAAGCCCTAACACCGTCCTGATCTTCTCGGACGACATGAGGCATACAAACGGAGCAGGCAACACAGAGATTCCGGTTTCGAACTCAGATTGATTTGATCTGGCTTATATCGAACATGATTGATCAGTTCATTTCACAGTCGACGACCTTGACCGAAATGAGCATGGATACGCGTTGTCACCTGAGGAGATCGGGGATGCAGCTCATACGTCAACACGGAAAAACGGTAGCCAATGGAATTCGTTGTGATAGATGGGATGACTACTCGCCATGGATCGTATGGACAAGCTTTTCGGATAGGCCCGCAATCGGTTTTCTGTCAACAACTTGTCCCTGACAGATAATCGACACACTCCTTGGCTGACTTGATTCAGCAATATTCACATGGAATTTGTTCATGACATCCGATTTGATGCGATGATTTGCAAGCCGAAAACGAAGTGTGCCGTCGCGGGTTTCGACGAGAAGGCAGCAATCCCGATCCGTCACATTGTCATCATCATCAGGGTAGGTAAAGCCATACGCTCCGTGTAAGGCGGGATAGATATAGCTGACCAATTCATTTCGCGGGTCGTAATAACCCACCAACGTCGTTACCGGGATGCCAAATTCTTTTGGCTTGCGATTGACCTGCTGCTGCTCACCGCCCCCTTGCTTCCAATGCTCGCCGTTCGAGCTGTAGCTTCCTCTGAAACCGCGAGCCAGTTTTATCTGCTTCCCGTCGATGAGCAGAAAACTGTCATACGTAGCATTTTGATGAATGGTTATGGTGTGACCTTGATTCATGCGTGAAGCGGGTGGTAACTCAATCTGCTTCTTCCACTTTCCATCCTGCATGGACACTGTTACAAGATCGTATTCATTCAACAGCGAGGCAAGTTTTTCAAGACTTAGATCGTTGACTGCTGCATCAATCTTTTCAGCAATATCAATTGTGTGACGATACGGCTCCATGGTGCTGGTATCAGCGTTCCACTTTCGGAAGCCGGTGGGGGATTGAGCGTCAAAGACGGCCTTGCTTTCAAAAAAGCTTTGAATCAAAGAAGCTGAGTAAGGCGTGTACAGGGTGAAACGATTCGCACTTGAGAGCGGTGCACCACCTGCCATGGCATCGAGCCCAAACGAGCGTCCATGAAACGGACGTTGGCACTGTTCTCGTAAACACGTGTCTTTGTGACTTCGGTTCGGAGAGAAATTAGGAAGGAAATAGTTCTTATCAGCATCCCAGCCCCATGTTGAGTTGATCTGATCGGCAGAGCGGTGCACTGAACCAAGAAAACCACCCACATAGTGGCCCAATCCATAATTGTGGCCAACTTCATGGCTGAATTCGTTTCCCAATGTCTTGTCGAGTGTCACAATGCCTCCTCCGCCTGAGCCACCATGGGTCACAAGACCATTGGAATACTTCCCCGAACTGTTGTGCGCTGCTAGCTGTGCAACGAGATACGGATGACCACCTTCCCCTGCGCCAGCCGTACTGTGAACTCCATAGTTTGCGTTATCGATGCCATGTGAAATCAATTCCTTACCAATGTGTTGACGCATCGTTCCGGTATGCCATCCACCAGTGCCCGGATCCTTCTCAACGAGCAACGTGCCATCTGGCAGCATCACCTGACGGAGAAATAATGGCGCATACTGACTCACGATCATGCGACTTGTTGGCACCGTCTGAAAGTACTCGCGATGAGCAGTCGGATCATTTGCAAACTCGAATCGATTACGCGGTGGAACAAGCATTCCCAGATCGATGGTATGCAAAATAAGTTCACTTGGTGACCCGATCTTGAGATCTTCCAACTGACCACGGAATGCACCCTGCCGAATCCACAGGCTTACACCGGGAACAATCCAGTCAGCTGGCAATACACCACTCCATGTAGCTGCTGCGTAGGTGATCGATTGATTCTCAAGTTCACTTTCCAGAATCCATTGATCATCGACAGCCTTGAACTCAAATACTTGGGAACGGGCAATATTTACCGTTCGACCACTATAGTGGATGATTGATGCGTAGCCAGCATTCGAGCGGACACGGACCATCTTCCCGTGAAGGCCTTTGCTCTGTGGCAAGTACATGTTTCGCACCCAACGACCATCGGCAGTCTGAATTTCGACCACCGCGTTGTTTTTGAGTTGCTGATACAAAAAGGTTCCATCACGCTTGCTCACCTTCTTCAGGTGTTCGTTATTGTTAACACGAAAAACCGTGCCGGGTTGTGGTTGAAAGTCAATTGGTTCTCTTGGCAGCCCTTTGAGAGAATAGGCAGTCTTCGGCAGTTGATCAGGAGGATTGAGATCAAGAATGCCAAGTCTGTTTCCGTCCTTATTGACGGCGGCCACTTGCATGGTTGTGACGCCGTCGCCACTGAGTGGTCGAACCATGACCAAACACTTGCGGTGACCAACCAAATGCGGCTGCGTATCCCCCTCACGAACCCGTGCGGGAATGATCTGACTTTGGGCAAATAAGACTTGAGCCGCCAGTGAGCGTTTGAGATCGTTCGTTGGCGGGTTCGTATTGAAGATGAGTGTTTTGTCTGCAGAAACAGCATTCGAGAATGTACACCATAACGCACACATCAACAGTGTAAGGCAAAGATTTTTACGCATACTAATCAACGTACCTTTCATGACAACCAAGAACTATGGCTTTTGAGAGAGTCTAACGCATTTCACCAGTTCACCTGCAAACTGCTGCCATGGCCAAGTACTCCAACCATTGAAAAGACATCAACCACCTATGCTGACTCATTCATATTGAGTGCGATTAATGCGTGAGAAAGTACGGTAATTCTTAAGATAAAATCCAACCCCTGCTTACAAACCCATACGTCAATATGAACGCACGAGTCATGTCTGTAATTATCATTTTTGAAATCTCTGCAGTCATCTCGGTATGTATTGGTGACGTTCTCAAAAAATACTTTATCCGACCCTACGTCTCATTGGTCTCCATATATCGACCGCCCCCCGAGATATCCAATGTCAACACAACATGCATTTTCTCGACATTGTGATTGCCAACAGAGCAAACACCAGAACTCACCTTGTTACCCTGCGCGTAACAGGACGGAAATAGAAGGACTCCTTTTTCCATGACCTATGACTTTGACAGCGAGGCGACACAACAAGGAAGACAACACCACGAGCATAAATCACGGATGCATTTTTTGAATAAAGAATTGCCCAACACATTGAACGAATGGTGTTCTTCATCTTCAAAGACATGAAGGACTGCGATCTTGATTCACACTGTGTCCTACATGGCGTTGGCATCATGCTGGTCACTTCGAAGATCTCTGGACGCGTCTCGTGAGCCCCTGTGTCCTCTTCTTGCTGAAGCCAGTTTTTTCTCCAGCAACCTCATATCAGACCTGACCGCTGGTCCACTTACGAACTGTCTCTCGCGACAGTTTTGTACGGCTGCCATCATCACAAACACTCACACGACTACCTGCCCTGAAAGACGTGGACTTTCTCCATTCCTCTCAAGCAAAACAGCCGATCTTTGCTTCTTAATCATTTTTTTGTTGAAATTTCAGAAGACGATCCGTATAACCAGATTCGGAAGTCTTATTACGTCAAAACATGCCCCTGATTGGTCCCTCTTGTGTTCAAACCAGCTTTGATAAAGCGAGGAGCAGTCTTGTTACTGCTGCTGTCGTTCGGCTTGGTGTCCATGCTTGGACACGCTGGTTTTCATGTGCTCGGCCTTCATTCTCACTGCCAAAGCCATGATTCTCATGCATGTGCAGCACATGTTCAGAATACTGAGCAAAAAGCCTGTTGTCACCATCATCATGAGCAGCGGCCTGAGGATCATCATTCACATCTTCCGGCTGATGACTCCGATGACTGTGTTGTGTGTCAGTTTCTCGCGCTCACCAAATACCAAATCGTTCAGCCAACCGTAGTTCTTCCTTTTTCTACGCCAGTTATTGAAGAAGTGGTCCAGTCGAATGGGGTAATCGTCCCATTTGATTTCTCACTACGACCCATTCCCCGTGGTCCGCCCTCTCTGTCTGTGTAGTGGCGACAACATCAGTGATATCAGATTGTGATCCTCAATGGATTTGAATCGTCTGCCCTGATCGCTCGATGACTCCTGTCATCCTTCACGTGAAAGCGTGTTCAGTCGTTACTGCAAAACCTCGTGTATTGCACTGAAAAACAGTGCTCTCACAAGAAATCCGTTTCGACACGGTGCTGAACAGAGAGCACTCCAGTTCACTCGAACGTCGGGGATAGCGCATGGAAACTAAAGGAAATCTATCGACACAACCAACCGTTCCCGTAACGGCACGGCTCTTGTCCGTCATGAGGGATGTGTTTGTCTCGTATGACTACTTCGCTTGGGTCAATCCTTACGTCTATTGGTTCAAGACACCATTGGGGATACTGACTGCGACATTAGCTGTTGCATTTCTGCTTGCAGTCGTCGTTGGAACAGATTTGTTCTGGGCAGCAGGGACGATTCTTGCCATCGTACTCATTGGAACACTCTGGCCGGCTCTTTCGATCCGTGGACTGCAAGGCGAGTTTTCATACGCACGACGAAGAGTGAGTGAAGGTGAGCCAGTGGGCACAAGCCTGACACTCATAAACCGATTTCCATGGCCCGTCTGGGGCATTACCTGCCAAAGAGACTCGAAGGAACAAACAACGTCAGCGTGCTCAGGCCTCCCAGGTTCAAGCAAGGCAACATTTGAATGGTCATTCACGCCACAGCAACGTGGCATGTATCCACGTGGAGAATGCCGACTGGCAACGAGCTTTCCGTTTGGCGTTCACACTCGCTCACGACCAACAGACGCACAAAACACCCTCATCGTCTGGCCACGAACGGTTGCTCTTACCAGTCTTCTTGACGCTGCTGAGACACGACCTTCAGATGATCGCTTTACTGATGCCGGGTGCAGCGAATCAGGTGATGTATTGGGAGTACGACCATTCCGAAACGGTGATTCGCTCCGACGGGTGCATTGGCCACAAACTGCACGAACTGGTTCTCTTGTTGTCTGTGAACGCCAGGCACCAGCAACATCGGCTGTTCGAATCGTATTTGAACGAAATCCTGACTTGCACGAAACGATTGCTGGAGAAAGCAGCCTTGAATGGTCCATTCGAATTGCTGCCAGCATTGCAATGGCGTACCACCGAGAGCAGGCAGTTGTTGAATGCTGTATCGGGAAAGAAATCATTCGGCTTTCTCAAGGCACTGTCGGACAAAAACAGTTCCTCGATCGCCTGGCAACCCTAGAACCTCGTGACAACATAGCCACTGCAAACCATCACAATCATCACCATGACAGGACTGGCCGCTCATCAGGCATGTTCCAGATCAACATTACAAGTCTTCGTGGCCTAAAACAACTCAGCGACCAACGGCCGTCCGTCAGTGATCAACTCTGGATTGTCCTCACTTCGACGGCCGATTCTGATGATCCTTCCAGACATCCTTTCTGTGGCGGACGAACGCTTTGGATTCGTGATGATGATGATCCCCTCGTTGCGTTTCAGAAGTCATGGGAGCACCTCTGCCATGTCGGCTAAACCCAATCACCAGTCTGTTGTCTCCAACGACCAAAATGGGCGTCCACCTGCACGTGGAATGTCCAGCTGGCTCTGCATCGCTCTATCAATTGTTGCAGCATCGACGGTGGAAGCTGCTGGTTTCGGGCTCACCATGCCACCTCAACCGCTTCCATTCTGGATCATGACGTGTGGACTTGCTGTCTTGCAGATTGCTCTGGCTGAGGGTTTTCGTAGGTTTGCTCCAACGGCTGGACAAACTGTTGTATCCCGCAATGCCTGGGCGCTTGCAGGAACATCTCTCGGGTGTGCCATCGAAACAACATTCCGAACGTTACTTGGTGCCCCATACCTTCTGGACTCCTTGCTACTGACACTGCTTCGAAATGCCATGATCAGCCTCGCTGCTCTCTCCCACCACAAAGCAGTGCAGGGACAAGCTGTCGTTATTGCAGCGTTCGTAGCAATATTTTCATCTGCCTGTTTTGGTATCTCAGTCCAAACGCTGCCTTGGTGCAACTGGCTCCTTGTTGCCTTCACGCTGCTGACAGTGATGTGGCTCATCAGTCGTCACTGGGAACAGTTTGAGATGACCCTCAATGCGACCAACCTTCGACGAAAAAACCCTTGGTGGACGCCCGCTCTGGCCGTGCTCCTGTCACTGCCGTTTGTTATTCCCATCGCAGGAGGCCGCCTCATTGCAACGGAAGGATGGATGCCTACCTCAGGCGGTAGTCGGGACAGTTCGCCTATGGCGCGTGATGGAATCGGTGACGGCGACCTACTTGTAGCAGGACTCAACAATATTCGTAGCTTTGCCCCAATTGAAAATGCTCCCTTTGCGAGTTCACATGACCCAACACTCTATGACGTCTACGACGACACGTACAACGAACCAGTCTCGAGGAAGAAACAAGGCCGTGCCATCAGTGTTGAGCAGAAGCAACCCGCCCTTTCAGATGACCACCGGATGGCAAAAACGACAAAGGCATCACGTGAGTTTTCAACAATTCGCAAGCCAGGAACGCGAAGCACAATTCGACTTGATAATATCGAGAGTGACGCTGTGCTCTATATCCGAGGGCGGGCTCCACTTCATTTGAAACTGGAATCATTCGATTCGTTTGATGGTAACGATTGGTCCGCTGAAGCACCTTCTGATCATTCACCTGCATTGACCCTTGAAACGATTCATGACAGGCCATGGCTTCGATTGGGGGTCATCCCTCGTCGAGCCGACCCTCATGCCAAACCAGAAGTACATGCCATTAAGATAATCAATTTGAATACCAACAGAGTCCCAACTCCCAATCAACTGACTGGCGTCTCAATCGATCAACTCAATCGATCTGACTTCTTTCGATGGATGCAACCGGAAATCGTGGGTCTTGATCGAGACAGAATTCCTGAAATGACAACATTCCATCTGCAGTCAAGAGTTGTCGACACAAGAAAGTTAGACGATCTCCCGACACGAAAAACAAAGGCTACGGCCCGCTATCGGCAGTTCGATCAGGGGAACGCTTCCCTGCATATCCAAAAACTGGCACACCAATGGGTGGACGGCATCCCACGTGGTTGGCCACAAATACACGCAATTATTGAACGATTGCAAAACGACTATGCACTTGATCCTGATGCACGAACCCCACGTGGTCACCACAGTGTTGAGCACTTTCTTTTTGAGAGTAAACGAGGACCCGATTACCTGTTTGCGTCGTCGGCTGTTTGGTTGCTTCGCTCACTTGATTATCCTGTTCGATTTGTGACAGGTTTCTACGCAAACCCTTCTCGATATGAGCCAAGAACCGGACTCACCCCTGTTCTCTCTGATGATGTGCACTGTTGGGCTGAGGTTCTCTTTGAAAATGATCTATGGGTAAGTCTTGAACCAACCCCTGGCTACACGCTGCTTGCACCACCACTGACTTTTGTAGAACGTGTTCTTGCATCCATCCAGATGATCTACCACACTGCCACCAACCGGCCGCTTCTTACAACAGCTCTCTTGGCCGCATGCGTCGCAATCCTTCTTGTGCGTCGACGACTACTCGATATCATCGACTGCTATCTCCTCACATTCCGGCCATATTGGAATGGGAGAAGTCTTACATTTCATACGCTCAGTACACTGGACAGGCGTTGCCGACGAGTTGGCATGCCCCGTCCGATTGCAGTGTCACCGCGCTGTTGGTTTGAATATCTTGCCATGCAAATTGAATTACAGAACCAGAAAACGCTTACGTCTGGATCACCATCTTCCAGATCAGCAGAGGACTTTCTTTCTGATGTCGATCGATGTCTCTACGGCCCAAACAATCCGCGTCCGAACCAGCATGGTCTGCCAGCCGATTGTATGGAAGCACTCGGGCTCTGGTCATGGGACAATCTGAGCACCATCCGTCACACCAATCCTTCTGTAGCGCCTTCACCACTTCGAAACTCTTATGCTCCAAATCAATGAGATGAATTATGGGATTTCTTAGCACTCCAACCGACAGCCCTTCGACACAGGAATCATGTACGTCCGATCTTGAAGAATGGTCCTCCATTGAAAAGATTCGTATCCGTCTTGAAGATGTTCTGAAGGGGAAGAGCGATGTCATCCAGCAAGTCCTTGTCTGCCTCCTTGCCCAAGGACACCTCCTACTTGAGGATCGTCCTGGATTGGGAAAAACAACTCTTGCAAAGGCACTGGCCACCGCCGTCGGTGGCCGATTTGCACGGGTACAATGTACCCCTGACCTCCTGCCAAGCGACATCACCGGCTTCAATATTTTCAACAATCAGACACAGCAGTTTGAATTTCGTGCTGGCCCCGTTTTTTCAGAAGTCATGTTGGCTGATGAAATCAACCGAGCCACCCCGCGCACGCAAAGCGCACTCCTGGAGGCGATGGCTGAACGTCAGGTAACCGTTGATGGTGAACACCATCAACTTGCCAATGAGTTTTTTGTGATCGCAACCCAAAATCCACACGAGCAACATGGAACATATCCTCTCCCTGAGGCACAGCTTGACCGTTTCACGATGAAGTTGTCTGTCGGATATCCGGCTGCTGATGATGAAGTAGCCATGCTCGCAGCTGCGAGAGAACAGACAAGTACAAAACGTGACAATGCGCCCCAGGACGAGACCATCATGGCCCCCAAACAACTCTCACACCTTCAGGCACTTGTGTCGACGACTCAAGTGGCTGATAACGTACATCGTTATCTTGTTGCTTTAGCAACTGCTTCACGAAACCATCCTGATATTGACACTGGCCTGAGTCCACGTGGACTGCTGATCTGGCAGCGGGCCGCCCAAGCAGCGGCTCGTCTTGCAGGCCGTGATTTTGTGACTCCTGACGATGTGCAGGGAGTGGCTTGTCCAGTCCTGTCAGTCCGTCTGGGAGTTGACATGTCGCATTCGGTCAGTCTGATCGATGAATTGCTCAACAGCGTTTCCGTCCCGGTGACACCCGCCAGCTAAATTTCAACCACTCACAATGCCAACTATGGACCA
>JBDOMS010000494.1:12708-19585 GCA_039831735.1 Pirellulales bacterium | reverse complement strand
TTTCCCTAATAAGAATGATGAAACACCACACTCCGGCGTTGTTGAGAAATTTGCCCTAATGCGAACACTCAACACATCTGCATCGATACTCTAACTCACATCACGTCGCGACTGCCACAACATACGCCGAACAGTCATATTTGTATGTGTGATTTCCTTACCGCACCACAAGATTGTCCAGGTGGGCTTATTCGTGTCACCCACAACAAAAGAAAAAATATCACCATTTGGTCCATCTCGATACACCCGCCCGGCACAGTCCACATTCTTTTGGATGAGGTTCTTACGACGGCTTTCCGGCAACGCACGCCAAATAGACTGCACATCCTCACCAAGCTTTTCCCAAACTTCATATGGCAACTGGTGTATCATGGCAATCTCTCCTTACTGCAAACACGAGCATACAGTCCGTAGACCATGATACCGGTTTGCAGAGAGTGAGAAATGCCTTATCCAGTCTGGGCCAAATCTTCTATTTGTGTTTTTATCGTTGAGTCCTGTGTATCTATATTGACACCAAAGTGGTCCCGATACCGCTGTACGCGTAACGAAGTAAACTTATCGTAATATTCGCCAATCACTTCATTTGTCAGCGCAGGTAATTGAAGAATCGATTCCCTATGATTTGCCGGGCGTTCCAAATAGTCATTCGGAAGATAGCCCTTTGATTTGCACAGTAAAAACAATTCCGTCCCCGGGTAGGGATAAAAGACAAAGTAACCAAAATCCAACACATCAAGCTCGACTGCGAGATCGTATGTCATCTGGAGATCAGAACGTGTCTCCTCCGGGAGCCCCAACATAAAGTTCGCCGTAAGAGATATGCCTGCTTGTCGTGTCCACTGAAATACATCTTGAAACTGCTTATTTGTCACAGGTCGTTTCATAACTTCTCGCCGGATACGTTCACTCCCAGATTCAACACCATAGGTCATTTGCGAACAACCCGCCTCAGCAAGTTCATATAAGAGTCGTTCATCCACTGTTTCAACCCGTGCATGAAGTGAAAACGGGATTCCCAATTCCTTTTTGTATACAGAACAAAATTCCCTCACCCAAGAATGGTGAATGGTAAATGTGTCATCAAGAAAAATAACATAGGCAAGATTCTCAAAACGCCTGAGTTCAAGAAGTTCATCCATGACGTTCCCGATGGATCGCCTGCGACCATATGTGGCGTCTACATCCCGATATAGCTGATTATACATCCGTGCTCCACAATACGTACACGGAAAAGGACATCCGCGCTGCGTTGATATATGACATACTCCCGGCTGCTCATCGAGGTGATCACGTGCAATAAATGGCAAGTCATCAATAGGTGAATATGGGGGTCGAAGAAGGGGGCGCTCACCAATTTTGCACTGAATATTTTGTATGCCAGTTACTGGCTCTCCGGATTCGAGTGCTGCTACAAGTTCGAGCATGGCACCCTCTCCCTCACCAATGCATACAAAGTCAATGCCTTCCGTTGATAGCACTTCATCGGCTGAAAAGGTTGGATGTAAGCCACCAGCAACCACAGGTATGTCAAAGATATTTCGGAGATCACTCGTTAGTTGTCGTGCCCGCAGCCATTGACGCGTCGTGAGCGACAACCCAATGAGATCAGCTCCACACGAAACAGCAAACTCGGCCACATCTTGAGATGTATGTTTCACAGTCATGCGATAGAAATGAACAGTATGCCCATGCTGACGAAGCACAGAAGCTAGAAAGGCTGGACCTACTGAGGCCAATGCCCACGCTCGCTCAGTATCAACTTCAACGAAAAGCACTTGCACAGTGAACCACGCTCTCAGTTATTGTTTACGATTTTTTCTGACAATTATGGTCTTAATGTTTTTCTCAATCCTAACAGATAAATATACTGAGGAATTGTCTTCAACCATGGAAAACTACAAATGGAAACAACCTCTCGCTGCCCGATGATCGGTCCGGTACCTCCTCCGAAAGCTCGTCATACTGCGGCAGGATCGATGTCGAATGCCGACTGGTGGCCAGATCAGCTCAATCTCAAAATTTTGAAAAAGAATGAATGTTTATCGCAACCGCTTGGAGATGCTTTTCACTACCCCTCGGCTTTCAAGACACTTGATTTTTATGCACTTAAGCAAGAGTTAGAGCACGCTATGACGGCATCACAGGAATGGTGGCCTGCTGACTACGGTCATTATGGACCATTGTTCATTCGCATGGCCTGGCATAGTGCCGGCACATACCGCACATATGATGGACGTGGTGGAGCAGGTGCGGGCGCACAACGATTTGCACCTCTTAATAGCTGGCCAGATAACACGAATCTTGATAAAGCTCGTCGATTACTGTGGCCTATCAAACAGAAGTACGGCAAGAAAATTTCATGGGCCGATCTAATGATATTGGCTGGTAACGTTGCATTGGAATCAATGGGGTTTTCAACCTTTGGCTTTGCTGCTGGTCGTGAAGATGTGTGGGAACCCATCGAAGATATTTTTTGGGGACCTGAAAGGGAGTGGCTTGGTGATACTCGCTACAGTGGTGAACGACAGCTTGAAAATCCTCTTGCAGCAGTCCAGATGGGGCTTATTTATGTAAATCCAGAAGGTCCAAATGGAACTCCAGATCCCCTGGCAGCTGCAACTGACATCCGAGAAACATTCAAACGTATGGCCATGAACGATGAAGAAACAGTCGCACTGATCGCTGGAGGGCACAGCTTTGGAAAAGCACATGGCGCTGCGCCGGCAGATCATCTGGGACCGCCACCAGAAGGTGCACCCATTGAGGAACTAGGGCTCGGTTGGAAAAACAGTTTTGGTTGTGGTAACGCTGGAGACACTATTACCAGTGGTTTGGAAGGTGCATGGACTTCTACACCCTCGCAATGGTCTCATGGATATTTTCATAATCTGTTTCACTATGAGTGGGAACTGACCAAAAGCCCAGCGGGGGCCTGGCAATGGACACCTAAGGAATCTTCTGCACAAAACATCGTTCCAGATGCACATGATTCAAAACGGTTCCATGCACCCATGATGTTTACAACAGATCTGGCACTTCGATTTGATCCTGCCTATGAACTTATCTCACGACGATTTCTCAACGATCCTGATACTTTTTCTAACGTGTTTGCTAAGGCATGGTACAAACTAACACATCGTGACATGGGTCCTGTATCACGCCTTCTCGGACCAGAAGTACCGGAAGAACAAATTTGGCAAGATCCCGTGCCAAAAGCTGATTATAAAACGATTGATCAATCAGATATCTCAACATTAAAAAAAACCTTACTCGACTCAGATCTTTGTGTAGCTGACCTTGTACGTACTGCATGGGCGGCAGCATCTACTTTTCGTGGAAGTGATAAACGAGGTGGTGCCAATGGTGGACGCATTCGGCTGGAGCCGCAAAAAAGCTGGGAGGTCAATGATCCGGCACAACTTGCACATATCCTTGCTGTACTCGAGAGCATTCAAAACACATTTAATGCAACAGCCCACAATGATAAGCAGGTATCACTTGCAGATCTGGTGATTCTGGGCGGGTGTATTGCAATTGAAGAAGCTGCTCGAAGAGCAGGCTCTACCATCACTGTGCCTTTTCACCCTGGCAGAACAGATGCGAGTGAAGATATGACTGATGTTGAGTCTTTTGCTGTCCTCGAGCCTCAAGCTGATGGATTTCGGAACTACGTTACTCATCATGTTGACCGACCTGTTGAAGAACTTCTATTGGATAAAGCAGATTTGTTAACACTGACTGTCCAAGAGATGACGGTTTTGATTGGTGGCCTTCGGGTGCTTGGTGCCAACAGTGGCACAGGAGACCAAACAACACTCGGTGTATTCACAACACGTCGTGAAACCTTAACGAATGACTTTTTTAGGACCGTGCTGCAACAAGATATCCATTGGCAAAAAACACCAGGGTGTGACACCATTTATGAGGGAAAACGTCGATCAAAAGACCGGATTGCATATCGTGCAACGCGAGTTGATCTTATTTTCGGATCAAATGCTCAACTACGAGCAATAAGTGAAATCTATGCAAGTGATGATGGGCAGCGACAGTTTATTGAAGATTTTGTAAAAGCTTGGGTCAGGGTCATGGAGCTTGACCGTTTTGATTTACATTGATTTGATCCATGAATACGCGACGTATTTTCTGTCACCAATGTGGTCCTGCCTCAACTTGGTGAATGAGAAAGCCTGAGCCTAGAGCCATCTACATCGTTACGAATAAACTGAACATGAGAATATGCATGCGGGCTTAGTCAATAAATATTCAGACAAATCCTTAGGTGACGTGACCCACTATTCACCGGCGTCAGAATCACTTTTGATCCTTGCCCATCTTCCCCAAACTTGGAGATACCTTGGCAAAGCGACCTTTGCATCACCATCACCATCAAAGGCCTCAAATACTCGTTCTGCAAGACTTTGGTCTTTGATTCTACCACTATCAACAAATTCCTTCTTTGATACTATGCCATCGTGATTCGCATCTAATTTGAAAAAAATCTCCTTCGCCTCATCTGTAATAATTCGATTTACAGTGTATTCCTTCTTCGTGACCAAGCCATCTTTATTTGAATCAGCTGCTCGAAAAATACCTCGCCTTGCCTGAGGGGTCAGGTAGGTTCCATCATCAACAAACTCTTTCTGAGTATGCTGCCCGTCTCCATCGCTATCAATAAAGTCGAAAATACGAATGTATTGTTTGAGTTGCTCATCTGTCGGATCATACTGATGCGCCTCACCCCGCATCGCCATAAGAAAGTGCTGGGTTTCATCCTCCACCTCGAGTGCATATAACATCAGACAACAAAAACAAAGAGACATGAGGACAGTAACAAATCGTAGCAGTACATGTAAAAACATAGTTATTCATGATCTTGTCAGGACCAACATTTCCTTCCTTTCCGATTGCTGAAAACTAGTAGCGAAAAGAATTTCTTCACTCATCACAGAATCCCCAAAAAAGGAGCTTGCGTTGAAGCACATCACTCAAGGTATTCAAGCATTTCAAGATAACGTATTTCATGAAAACGAATTACTTTTTGAAAAACTACGTCAGGGACAACATCCAGAAGTACTTTTTATCACCTGCAGTGACTCTCGCATTGACCCTTGTCTTCTCACGCAGACCAAGCCTGGTGACTTATTCATCCTTCGAAATGCTGGAAATATTGTGCCACCATATGGCGCCTCAAATGGCGGTGAGGCTGCTGCCGTGGAATACGCCGTCGCAGTACTAGGTGTCAAGCATATTGTTGTTTGTGGACACTCCCATTGTGGGGCCATGCAAGGCCTGCTGAATCCGGACTCCCTAGAGTCGATACCGACTGTGAGTGAATGGCTCAAACATGCCGCCAGCACGCGGCAAGTTGTGTTGGATCTGCACGATGATAAATCTGGAGCGGAACTTCTTACTGCCACAATTCAGGAAAACACCATCGCACAACTAAGTAATCTCAAAACGCATCCATCTGTTGCTTCTGCCCTTGCTGCAGATAAACTCGAACTTCATGCATGGCTGTATGAGTTTGAAAATGGCAAGGTGAATGCGTGGAACGCCGAAACGAATGATTTTCATGCTCTTGGCTCCGCATGACCATCTCCCGAAGGGACACTCATTCTGCCGTGTATCAGTTTTACCAACATCTTATTGTATGCGCCGTTGTATTGATCAACCTCTTACACACACATGGGGGAATTGCCTCTGAACCATTCTTATGTATGACCTACAACATTCGCTTTGCAAATTCCAAGGATGGAAAAGATGCGTGGCCTCATCGTGTTGACACTGTTGCCGCACACCTAAGGCAAGCTGATATCCTTGGGCTTCAGGAGGTGACGCACGGCCAACTCCTTGACCTCGAGCAACGACTCCCATCTTTTAACTGGTATTGTCTCGGAAGAGATAATGGAAAAAAACAAGGCGAGTATTCACCTGTTTTCTACCGAGCAAGTCTCTTCAGCCACATCGATGAGGGAACGTTCTGGTTATCAGAGACACCCGAGATCGTTGGGAGCAAGGGATGGGATGCTGCCCTCCCGCGAGTCTGCAGTTGGGTGATCCTCAAGATCAAAGCAACCGGACAGACTATTTGGTGTGCCAGTACGCATTTTGATCATCGTGGACCAGTTGCACGAAATAACAGTGGTGCCGTCATTCATAACAAAGCAAGAGCATTTTCCGTCAAGGCAAGCCGCATTCTCATGGGTGACTTCAACTGCCTCAAAGGCTCCTCACCATATAAAAACATTCTTGCTCCAGATATCGCACAATCCATCTTCGTGGATGCTCGACAGCGATCAATCTCTCAACCAGTCGGACCAAATAGTACATTCAATGGATTCACAGTTCTCAAGCCAGAAAAAATTATCGATCATATTTTTGTAAGCCCTGATGTCATTATCCATGACTATTGGATAGATAACCCCAAGACCTTAACAGGCCGCTTTGCGAGTGATCATCTGCCTGTTGTGGTCCGTGTACAGATTCCAAAAAAATAAGTCTGTTTCACATGAGTACGAACCGATTCTAGTTAGGTACATCTTGTTTCATATGAACATCCAACTGCGGAAAGGCTATTTCAATGCCTTCTTCATTGAATCGCTCGTGAATGCGAGTATGGATTTCACTGATTGTTCCAAGACGATGATCAAGATTGGCAAGGTAAAAACGAATTGCAATATTCAGAGTTGAATCTGCAAATTCTTCAAATGTAATAATCGGTTTTGGATCCTGGAGAACATATTCCATTTCTGCACAGATCTCGCGGAGAAGTTCACATACTCGACGAGTATCAGTACCGTAGGCCACGCCCACACGAAGTTCTGCACGATTGACTGAATCTGAGAGTGTCGAATTTGTCACTCGTCCCGTAATG
>JBDOMS010000494.1:0-12698 GCA_039831735.1 Pirellulales bacterium | reverse complement strand
CTTTGTTTGGAATCACGTATTCTTGCCGATCCCACGTCGTCACGGTTGTTGCTCGCATACGAATACGGGAGACCACGCCAGATATTGAATCAACGGTGACAACATCTCCAACCCGTATAGGTTGCTCAAATAAAAGGATAATTCCACACACAAAATTAGCGACGACCTCTTGCAGGCCAAATCCCAGACCAACACTCAGACCCGCAGCCATCCATTGGACGCTACTCCAACGCAAGCCGAGTATTCCAGCAGCGAGGATGATTCCGCAGATGCCTACTGTATACGTTGTCAGTGATGTAATGGCATAGCGTGCCGCATTATCCAGCGGAAGATGTCGCAGCAATGCCGCTTCAAGCACGCCCGGGGCGTTCCGTACAAGAATAAATGTGAGCAACAGCGTTGGAATAGCAATCAATAGATTGTTGAGTGTGACGACACTCATGACAGTACCATCCGGTGCACGCAGTTCCCATAACACCACAGAATCAAGAAACAGCAAGGCCGGAAGGACTGGTGACCAAATCCAATACACCACAATGACTGTGCCAAGAATGATAATGGCATTGATAAGTCGTCTCGTTTGTTGGTCAATTTCAGAGATCTGCATCTGATTGACATCAAGGACATCTGATGTTGTGCCGGATGCCTCTGCATGCTCCCGAAGCTCTGCTCGCTCGCGTATTTGCTGACGTGCAATACGCCGCTTTGACACAAGTAACCATCGCATTGCAACACCCTGTAAGACAGCAGCAGCAACGATAGACCAGATCGTTTCATAAAGTGCGACTGTGAGTTGAATGGCTGCATAGGTATACCCAGCAAAACTCAAACCAATAAGCACAATTGGAACAACAGCGACCAATGGCCGCCATAGCCATATAAGTTGCGCAACTGGTCCATTTGGTCGATACGCAAGCAACGCTGCACTCACTCCTCTTTGCGGATGAAGGAGCCTTGCAAGCAAGAATGCAACGAACAGCATCAGTCCAGCAAAAGAAAGTCGGGCGATTGACGAAAGCTCTGCGTAAACGCTGCGTTGCAAAAGCAGAAAGTGGGTTACAAACACTATGGCAAGACCGATCCATGCCGTTCGACGAACAGCCTGACGCAATGGATTGATCACAGGTGCAGGCCAATTGAAATGCTCAACAGCAACGCCATGCGGGCGAATCAGTTGTCGCAGCATTTCCAGTGGCAGGAAAACAAGGCCAGCCGTCCCAGCTGCTTGCGCAACAAACGATGACGTCGACTCAGGGTCCGCTCGCCCACCCAAAAACCATGCAAATACCTGAATGGGCAACCATACAGGAAGAGCTGCACACACAGTACACCCAATGGCCTGGAATGTTGGGCGAAGCTTCATGGCATTACTGCCATTGATCGTAGCACCGATGGCCGTGATCTGAAGCACAAACCAGCGATTAAGAACAATGACCAAAATAATAGTGACAAGAAGAAATGCAGCAAGAATTGGCTGTGCGGTAACACCGTTTACAAAGGAGACAAAAATTGACTTCAGCCTTTTTGCCTCAAACCAATCTGAAATACTTCGAATAGACTGAAAGTCACGAAGGCTAAAGGGCTTGTCGGCCCGCACCCATAACAGATTCTTCTTAATGGTTACATCATATTCTTCAATTATCCGCTCGAACGTTTCATATCTTACGCCGAGAGGAATGAGGGTATCGACAAGAGAGCTATCAATATCCGCACTCATTGCCTGAAGTATCTTTTTTTCTGATTGAACAACCGGGGGAATAAGACTGAGGCCAACTTCCTCAATATCCTGTGATATTTCTTCCAACCGAGTATCTATGTCGGCTAGTTTTTCTTGCGCATCATCTAGTGCCGCAGATTGTGACTGAAGACCTACGAGCAGTAAGGACTTCTTAGCAAGCATGATTTGCTTGCGCTGGAGGAGTGAACCTACTGAACGACTCAGTCCAGAACTGGTTGACTTATCAGCTTCTATTAGCTGTTTCGTTTTTTTATAGTCTTCCTCAAGGCTTCGTGATTCTTCAACTAATTTGACTAATTCATCTTTCATTCTATGCGACTGCACGATGAAATCTGGCCATGATTCAAGATACTTGAGACTTACTTCTAGCTGTTCTTTGAGAGACGCATCTGCTTTTTGAACTTCAGATCGAAACGCTGTAATTTGGATCGCAACATCAGTCTTTCGTTTCTGTGAACTGAGACTTGTGGCTTTCTCTAATGCCTTTGTTTTATTTTCAATTTCACGTCGAAGGACCTCCTCTTCCAAAGGCAATACATTGACCTCTGCCTCATAGGCGATCATCTTTTGACGACAAAGCAGAATATCTGATTCAATAGCTGCCCGAGATGCCTCAGAAGCCAAAGCCATTGATTTACTGATTAATGGATTCACTTTTGAATCACTATCGTCTTCTTGAAGAACACTCCCCTTTTTCCCCTCGAGTTCAGCAATACGTTCTGGAAGTTCCTTTGACTCGAGTTTTCGATTACTCATCTCCTCCTGAATCATTTTGAGCTGCTGATTCAACGACAGTAATTCTCCCTCAATCTGTTTGACTGCTGTCGCAATATCAGTTGTTGAAGAACTCTCATTTACTGCTATCGCTAGTGGTTGAGGGGGAGCATCCAATTGCTTTTGTGCGACGTCTTTTCTTTCTCCTGCTGACGCTGCTGCCTGCTCTAGCTGCTCGATTTGCTCAATGGCTTTTTGCCTTCGTTCCACATCTTCCAGCGCAGAAAGTAAAACCTCTTGCGCCTTCGATTTTATATCTTCCGCTAAAGCAGTATCTTGAGAAACTTTTTCCATCGCACTTCGAATGACATCCACTTCAGGCACTTTTGCTTCGGTCTGTGACGACAACGCTTCTTCTTGTTCTTCAGCAGAACGCGCTGACGTGTCATTCTCTTTTTTCTTGATGTCAACAGGCTTTTTCTTTGTATCTCCTGTGGCTGAGCCTTGCGCCATGAGTTGAGAATGGCACAGTAGTGCACCGATTATGGCGATGCCAGATATACAGAGACCTATTGTTTTGCTGAGTTGTCTCATTTTATAAATCGCACCCCAAGAGAAACATCTGACTCACTGCCACGTGAAACTCTTCCTTCCATCACACGATCTCAAGGACTCAATACCTCCTGTCATTTTTCCAACTCGGAAAGTCAGTTTCAGTAACAAAAAGATTTTTGCAACTTATATGCCCAAAAATGACGTGTTTTTCTCATTGTCGATCGATAGACTGAGGTGAATCAGAGCATGAAAAATCTCTTCTGGCAAGTGAGTTCTCTCGCACCATTTATTTTGCACTACTCGATTCGTCTAACAGCGTTTGCGAATAGAACTAGCACATGTTTATCATAGTGATTCGAAAGCCTTTGGGTGGTCTTCTTTAAGTATTTGCATCATTCATTGCATTCTCTTTTGGTACGCATCCATTAACTGTAGGGGTGAGTCCATCTACATCTTCTAGGAGAGTGAGCTATGGCAGAAATTGATGTGTATTTCCAAGCATTACACAAGCATGAGGGTTCCGACCTCCACCTGAGCACCGGTTCCCCACCAATCCTGAGGGTGCATGGCACCATGTCCTCTTTAAAGGCTGATCCTTTGGAGCCCGATAATGTGCTAAAGATGCTTCATGAAATCATGCCAGAGAATTCTCGCAAGGAATTCGATGAGACTGGAGATGCCGACTTTGCTTATGAGTTACCGGGTGTTGCCCGTTTTCGTTGTAATGCATTTCGAGATCGTCGTGGGCCTGGGGGTGTTTTCAGAATCATTCCAAATGATTTTCTTACAGCCGAGCAACTCAATCTTCCGGATTCAATCTTAGACCTGTGCACATTATCGAAAGGTCTCGTACTTGTGACCGGACCTACTGGTTCTGGAAAAAGTACAACGCTGACAGCCATGATTGACCACATAAATAACAGTCGAAAAGACCACATTATCACAATTGAAGATCCAATAGAATTTGTGCATAACAATAAAAAATGTCTGATTAATCAACGGGAAGTTCATCATCATACGAAGTCTTTTTCTCGAGCACTGCGTGCTGCATTGCGAGAAGATCCTGACATCGTCCTCGTGGGTGAAATGCGAGATTTGGAAACAACGCATATTGCCATTGAAACAGCTGAGACGGGTCACCTTGTATTTGGAACATTACATACAACAACTGCAGCATCTACGGTTGACAGAATTATCGATCAGTTTCCAGCCGATCGTCAGTCACAAATTCGCACAATGCTAGGAAGTAGCTTGAAGGGAGTCATCGCTCAAACTCTTTGCAAAAAAGTCCCGAAGGGACGAATCGCAGCACTAGAGATTATGATTTGCACGAATGCGATCAGTAACCTTATTCGTGAAGGCAAGACCTTTCAGATCGACTCAGCCATGCAGGTGGGAGGCAAAGATGGCATGGTACTTCTCAATAAAGCCCTGCTCAAGCATGTTAAGGATGGCCTCATTGAACCGCAGGAGGCTCTTAATCGATCTATTAATCGCAAGGATATGATGGAACAACTCAAGAGTACGGATATCGATACCACGTCACTTGTTGCCGAAGATTAAGCCCCATCTCGAATAATATGGATTATCATCAATTAATAGTAATTTCTTGCTGAGAAGTACCAGCAAACCAACCAAAAATTCTTGGCTTTATCTTGTAACTCGTATCGATTGAGTACGCCAGAAAAATAGACCCACCATGTTTTTTCACTATGACGATATATTTCTCTTTGTTATCACACGAAATGTTTTTATTTTCCAAAACCTTAGAGTGCAATGTAGTCCCCTCTCAATACGTTCTTGACCTTCGATAAGCCGGCCTTACCATGAATATCATTGATGTCATTCATCGGAAAAGGAACGGCGAAGAACTTGATTCCTCACAAATTAAGTGGGTGATTGACTCGTACTGCGATGACAAGCTTCCTGACTATCAAATGGCTGCTCTTGGCATGGCCATTTTCCTCAACGGAATGAGTGATGATGAAACAATTCACCTTACAGAGAGCATGCTTCATTCAGGCATTATTCTTCAATGGACAGCCGGTGGTTCGGTGGTCGACAAGCATTCAACAGGGGGAATCGGTGATAAAACGTCATTAATTCTTGCTCCTCTTTTGGCATGTTGTGGTCTTCGGGTGCCGATGATATCGGGTCGTGGACTTGGCCCAACCGGCGGAACACTCGACAAGCTTGAATCGCTCTCTGGGTTTCGAACAAACCTCGATGAACGTGAAATGCAGCATATTGTTGAAACCGTAGGCTGCGTCATTACTGGAACAACTCCACGGATAGCACCTGCTGACCGCAAACTCTATGCCCTGCGAGATGTCACTGGTATCGTTGCATCCGTTCCGCTGATTACCGCAAGTATTCTGAGTAAAAAACTTGCTGAAAATATTGATGCATTGGTCCTTGATGTAAAGTGTGGAAGTGGTTCATTCATGCCGAGCATAGATGACGCACGTGCTCTTGCTCATTCATTGTGCTCAGTTGGCAAGCACTTTGGCCTCAACACGGCAGCTCTGATTACAAACATGGATCAGCCGTTAGGGCGAATGATTGGCAATGCTGTTGAAGTCACTGAGTCTTTAGATGTACTCAAAGGAACGGGCCCACAAGATGTTCGGGATCTCACCCTTGCACTGGGTGCTGAGCTGGTAGCAATCACCGATCATAATAAAACGTTCGATGAAGGATACGAACAACTCAGAGGCTATCTTGATGATGGTTCGGCGTATGAACGTTTTCAAAAAATGGTTAGTGCACAAGGAGGAACGCTTCCTCTCCATAAGGACACTCTTTCGTCATGTGAATTACTCATGCATGATACCGGCTGGATAAAACACATGAGTTGTGATCACTTTGGTCAGGCTGTCACTACATTAGGCGGTGGGAGAACCCAAATAGGTGATACCATTGATCATGCCGTTGGGATCGAGATGCTTGTCAGGCTTGGCGATTACGTTGAAAATAAGCAACCATGGTGTCGAATATGGTATCGATCGAAGGAAGCACTGCTTGAGGTCAAGCATATTTTGTCCGATACCATCCTTCTCGACCACGAAAAGCCTCCTCCTGAAAATCCAACACCTCTTATTTTTGAACGAATC
Organism: Pirellulales bacterium; assembly: GCA_039831735.1. Taxonomy (GTDB): domain Bacteria; phylum Planctomycetota; class Planctomycetia; order Pirellulales; family UBA1268; genus CACORA01. The sequence goes on along the minus strand of JBDOMS010000494.1, from coordinate 6,578 downwards.
AATGGTGGTTCTGAGAAAGATTCATGAACGATAATGCTTTATGCAAACTTGCATCTGATGCACGCGACTTCGCGCATGCTCCATACTCACATTTTAATGTTGGTGCAGCCATTCTTACAACAAATGGCCACACCTTTAAGGGATGTAATATTGAGAATGCTTCTTCGCGACTTACCATGTGTGCCGAACAATCTGCCTTGGCAAATGCACTTCTAGCTGGTCAGCGACAATTTCTTGCAATTGCCATTGCGGCTTCAAATGGTGTTGCGCCCTGTGGCGCGTGTCGTCAAACCCTGGCTGAATTCTGCGATGACTCACTCCGGGTTCTCATTGCAAACGCAGCCGGACAAGTCATGCGACAGACGACTTTAGGTGTGTTATTGCCAGACCAGTTCTCCGCAACGTCTCGTTCACATTAGTTGTATTCTTTTTCTGTAATAAACATTTCTAATTTCTTGACTAAGGAAGCTCATGTCGATTCACCTTCTCAATCATGCCCTTGCAAAGCATCACATCACCACGCTTCGTGACAAGAAGACAAGCGCAGAACAATTTCGAAAAGGTATTCACCGGCTCACTACCTTGCTTGTAGCCGAAGCCACCAAAAACCTTGAGCGTGATCCTTATGAGGTAGAAACGCCACTCGCTTTGTTTCATGGTGAACAAATCACTCGCTCCGTTGGTCTCGTTCCTATTCTTCGTGCTGGCCTGAGTATGGTTGATACAGCTCTGGATCTCTTACCATTTGCTGAAGTCTGGCATCTTGGTCTGTATCGAGATGAAGCAACAGCAACTCCAGTCGAGTACTACAGCAAAATACCAGAGACTGACCCGATTGATGTGGCAATCATTCTTGACCCCATGCTTGCGACGGGTGGCTCTGCATCAGCAGTGATCGATAAAGTCAAAGGATGGGGCGTTCAGCATGTATATCTTCTGTCGCTTATTGCATCACAGCCAGGAGTTGATGCACTTTATAAAAGCCATCCCGACGTACACTGTTTCATCTGTGATGTTGATTCTTCTCTCAATGACAACAAATTTATTATTCCAGGGTTGGGAGATGCTGGCGATCGTGCCTTTCAAACCCGATAGAGACAAGACTTTTTTCGGAGTATGCAATAACTATGGAGCGACTTATCAGTGCATGTGGATTATTTGTTTTAGTTGGTCTTGCATGGCTCATGAGTTCATCAAAATCACGTGTCTCATGGCGACTTGTTTTTTCTGGAATACTTCTGCAGGTACTCCTTGCTACCGTCATCTTATGGACAGCACCAGGACGATTTATTTTTGAGTCTCTGGGATTATTCTTCAATTCTATTCTAAGTTTTGTTGAGGAAGGCACCAGCTTTGTGCTTGGCATACAGCCATTCCCTGGTGATCCACCAATGCCACCAAGAACTGCACTCCTTCGTACATTTGCATTTGGAGTCCTTCCAACAGTGATTTTTTTCTCCTCCCTCATGTCCATTCTCTATTATGTAGGACTGATGCAGAAAGTGGTCATTGCCATGGCATGGGTCATGCAAAGAGTACTTGGCACGTCAGGAGCCGAAAGCCTTGCTGCGGCCGCAAATGTATTTGTTGGTCACACAGAAGCTCCTCTTGTTGTGCGACCATTTATTCCTCGGATGACACAATCTGAGTTAAATGCACTCATGGTCGGAGGCTTCGCAACAATTACAGGGGGACTCCTCGCTGTTTTCGTCGGCATGGGTATCGATGCTGCCCATCTTCTCACAGCTTCTGTTATTTCAGCACCTGCTGCTCTTGTTGTTGCAAAAGTCATGCAACCGGAAATGGAAACACCTGAAACACTCGGTCGTGTCGAAATACAGCTTGAAGAAAACTCAGTGAATGTCATTGACGCAGCAGCCAATGGAGCAAGTGAGGGAATGAAACTCGCCCTTAACATTGCTGCCATGCTTATTGCATTTTTAGCGCTGCTGGCAATGTTTGATGCATTTATTGGCTGGATCGGAACTCAATTAGGATATGTTGACCAATCCGGGAATCCAACGTGGACACTTGCTCAGGCTTTGGGTTATTTGTTCTCGCCTTTAGCATTGAGTATGGGGATCGGGCTATCGGATTGCCTTCAGGCCGGAGAGTTACTGGGGCTAAAAATGGTTACCAATGAAGTGGTTGCCTTTGAACAACTTTCCACTTGGCTTAAAGATCCTGATGTCGCGCTAAGTGCACGGACTGAATACATCCTTACGTACGCGCTGAGTGGTTTTTCAAATTTTGGTGCTATCGGTATTCAACTCGGTGGTATCGGAAGCCTCGCACCAAACCGCAGACGTGATCTTGCCCGGTTTGGTCTTCGTGCAATGCTAGGAGGTGCTATTGCTTGCTGTATGACTGGGTGCATAGCCGGAGTACTATTACCCAAATAATCAGATGATGATCTCTTTGCTTCCTCAGCAACTCTCCCTATGATTTTGGTCGCACTGGCGAAATCTTTTCGAGCCCGAACTCTTTACGACTCAGCGCTTCATAATGATGTCCGACGTCGACCTGATGCCCTTCGGTAACACGATGTCCTGACTCATCCAGTCGTGCATTCATTGTTGCTTTTTTTCCACTTCGACAGATTGTTTTGATCTCGATGATATTATCTGCCCACGCCAGAAGATACTTGCTTCCCTCAAATGGTTCACCCTGAAAGTCAGTACGTATGCCATAGCAAAGCACTGGAATAGATAATTGATCACATACAAGAGTAAGCTGCAGTACTTGTTGAGGTGTAAGAAACTGAGCTTCATCGATCAGCACACAATGAACCCTTTTCTTTTTGTGTTCCTCTTTCACAGACTGAAAAAAATCATAATCTTTCTCAAAGGCGGTTGCTTCAGCCGTGATACCGATTCGTGAGTGAATAACAGTAGAACCACTCCTATTATCGATAATCGAAGTGTAGAGAAGCGTTCGCATGCCACGCTCCTGATAGTTATGTGCGGACTGCAGGAGTGTTGTACTTTTACCCGCATTCATTGCTGAATAATAAAAATAAAGCTGCGCCATTTTTCTTCCAGAAGAACATGTCTATTGCCCCTACGCTTGACTCTCTATTCTATCATTTTCGCTACCAGACGAATACTTTTTTCACCCTCACAATCACTACTCGAGTGCTTGAGCAAAACTTCTCATCAAATGATCATTGATAGCACCGTATACGACCTCCAAAAACGAGTGCCGCCTTTGATGAAACGATACAACACATTTTCAAAAAACATTTTGAAAAACAGTTAAGGCAAGAGAGTCAGATTACGTCTAAATTTTTATAAGTCACCCAATCATTCATACTATTTTTTATGAAGAAAATACCCTTGACTCTGTGATGAAAAGTAGTCACAAACCGGTGATTTCTTATACCGTTCTTAGGGTGGCACTGAGTAATACTTCAATGAGCATTCCCAAGAAAAACGATGACTCAAGAACGCGGATTCACCCAACCCTCGATACAGCACATGATTCTTGTCCGAATTCCTCACTCCCACGTATCTACAGACCATCTTCAGTACCACCACATGTCCCACAAGTAAGTTCAGAAGCAAAACTACTCCATCACCCAGAGCATATTCATGGGATCACAACCGGACGTTTTCTGCCTCCGATTATGGTGGACATCGATCCAGTTGACGGTGTGTGTAATTTAGATTGCACCTGGTGCTGTCAGGCCCAGAGTCGCTCAGCCCGCCCAGCCAAATTTATGAACCAGGAAACGATGCTTAGGCTTGGCCCCTTTTGCAAGGATTGGGGTGTTAAGTCTTGGCGGATTAGTGGTGATTCAGAACCACTCTTGAACCGAAATATCAATACGCTGATTCGCAGTGGGTATGAGTCAGATATTGATATTGGTCTCATAACAAATGGAGTATTTCTTGATCGTGTGACTACATTTTCAAACTTGACCTACCTAGGTGTAAGCCTTGATGCCACAACAGCCTCAACCTGGAGCAAAGTAAAGAATTCAACACCACAAGGATTCGACACGATTATTAACAACATAAAGCGGATTCGTAATGAATATCCCTGCCTTGACCTTTGCTTGAAGTTTGTCCGGTTCCATGCAAAAAAAAGTCTCAATAAGAATCAATTCTCAGAGAGTCTATCGATTATTAATGAGAACAATGGATCCGAAGCAGATAATTACGTTGAGGCAGAAGAGATGGAAGATTTTGCGAAAAATCTTGGTTGTAGACCAATTATACGGGATGCCTACCCCGAGAACTTAGCGAAGACGTACAAGTTTGATCGATGTCACGTAACACCAATGGGAGGTGTTTTTGACGCTTCTCATCAATTTCATTTGTGTTGTGATGCCCGAAGCATCTATGTGCTCACAGACGACTATACTCGTGATGACTGGCAAGAACTCCCTAGACTTTGGGGTTCTGATCGACACAAAACCCTAATTGAAAATATCCAGCCAGTACAGTGTGTCGGTTGTGCCAAAAATAAGATGAATGAAATTTTTGAGCACGTTGTCATGACAAGTGATAACTCCCAAGAGTATCAGCGCAACTTTATCTGAATATCGGGAGTTGTCCGTGGGCACATGATTTACAGACGAACAGTCATGAGTTGATTCTCGTTATGAACATCTTTATTTAGGGTATCAATCGAACTCATTACTATGTCGGAAAAAGTGCTTGTAATTGTATTGGCAGAAACACGTGCTCATGAGCACACCTTTGAGTTATTCTGTAAAAATGTCCTCAAACAGTTTTCAGCGGACCTATGCCTATGCGTTGCAGAAAATACGTTCGAAGACACAAATAATCCCTTTTATAAACATGCGACACACATCTGGAGATGTCCTGAGTATGAAGATTGGGGAAGGGCTTTTGATGAAGCACAACGTCAACTGGGCTGTGACACCCCATGGAGACCGCTGCTAAGCATCAGCAACCAATGGCTAGGCGGCATCAAGGGCACGAATCAACATCCTGGATCTGCTGGAATTCTATTGTTCTTTCGGTGGTTCTTGAAGCAATGTCTTATTAATACTGAAACACTTTTTCAATACGATCGCTTTGTAATTACCCGATCTGATTTCATGCATCGTATCCCACATGTCCCGTTACGATTGCTCGACCCAGACTCCATATGGATTCCATACGGTGAAGACTATGGAGGCTATACCGATCGACATATTGTGGTTCACCAAAAAGATGTACTAAGCGTACTTTCCATCACAGATCCTATCCTTATGGAACCTCAGCGACTTGCTGAAGAAATGTCACATTACAACGAATGGAACCTTGAGCAGTTCATTAGGTTTTCATTTGAGCGGCAGGGTCTACTAGAACGTATACGGAGATTTCCATACAGCATGTACTCGGTTCGTGGCATTAACGGACGCACTCGATGGTCATCTGGCTCATTCGATGAAAAGTCTGGCCATTTTATCAAGTATAAATCTGAATACCGAAGATACATCCGAGCACGTCGATGGATTCACAATGCTGATGATTGGACCACTACAACCCTGAAATTACTTAATGCACAAGAAAACCTTTACCTAAAAATTAGAGATCTTAAGAGCCATCTCCGATCTTTTCGAAAATTAATTGTCTCACACGCTACTCAACAAGTTTCTTGTAATAAGAAAACTGGGTAAAGCACTCTATCATCGAAATGAATCTCAATATTTATTATTCAGCAATGGGCAATTCTTTTTGCCTATTCTTTTTTTGACGAAGACATAACACAACTGCTTTGTAAGCATCGACAAGTCCGAAACCTGTTTGATAATCGTACCCCTCAACTGCAATATCACAGGCTGTTGAGGCAAGAATCTCTCTCGTCTCCCAAGGCTTTAGATCAGGATTGGCTGATAGCATCAACGCAATGGTTCCACAGACCATTGGTCCCGCAAATGAGTTTCCACTTGCTGCCTGATCAATGACCGTTCCGTCTTTTTGGACTGATGGCAAACGATAATTGAATGCAGAAACGACTGGCTTTTTAACAGTTCCATCTCGGTAGTGATAGGTATTCCACTCCACCGGACCTTGACTTGAAAATGGGGTTCGAGATAAATCACGCTGGACACCAGTTGCTGCAAAGACCGCCAGCGGTATATCTTCGGGTGTTCTCATCTGACGTGGCACGGGTGCAAACTGGGGCGACTCTTTTTTCGCAAAGTTTCCTGCACCGGAAACAAGATGGACTCCACAAAAAGAAGCGTGCTCACAGGCTTTTCGCCAGTGCGATCGATACTCACCAAGATGTGGAATGGAGAAACTCATGCTATAGGTGTCAGCGTCATGGTTAATGGCCCACTCTAAAGCTTTTTCAAATGACCTGCCTGATGCAAGAACACCGGCCCAACGCGCATCTGGTGCAAGACCAAACTGTGTCGCTGGTGTACCGGCTGTTCGACCACAAATAATGACGGCACACTGGTGTCCATGCAAGAGTTGCTTGCTCATCCTTCCGTTGGTTTCATGATCATTTCGAAGCAAGTTCCCTGTATTCCTATCAAAATCAAATCCATAAAAATCATCGACAAGACCATTCTCGTCATCATCAACACCATTTATCTTTTCGAGAGAATTTTTGTA
>JBDOMS010000287.1:0-4386 GCA_039831735.1 Pirellulales bacterium | reverse complement strand
GTGGCGCAGACCGGCGGCGGCAGCCTGTTGCCGTGGGCCGCCCGGGCATCCAGGCCGCGCGCAGCCGTCGGCAGGATCACGGCTGCGATACGCGAGGTGCTCGGCGGCGACGGATGACTGCAGAACAACTTATGGATTCTCTTCACACGGCGACAGGAAAGCCCATGCGTGGAGAAGTGCAGAGCTTTAGTCAAGATGGTGCTCAGGGGCCAAGTACCTTTTTTGAAATGGGACGGCCTTCACGAGCATGGCAACTTGTTTGCACATCGAATGAGCGGGATCGAAATTCACTACGTATTCCGGAAGTCGATATGTTGAATGAACTGATGCAGGCGTTTGGATGGCGGCCACAGCGTCAAGATCCACAGGATCGACATGATGTGCCTCCAACTCCGCTGAGGCCACTTCTTCTTGCCAATGGTTCGGCAGCTTCCCGACTCCTGGATGCAACAGCAGATGCTTGGCTGACGCAGGCGGCAAAGAAAGCGGAATCCCCGGAAGATTTTGTGCATCTCTTGATGCTGGCTACACTGAGTCGACGAGCGTCGACAGAGGAAGTGCATCGTCTGGTCCCTCACATAGAAGAAGGCTTCGCATCTCGTCTCACGGGGCAACAAGATCATATGCAGCCTGTGTATCGTAGAAGAGTTTCATGGAGAAATCATTTTGATCCTCTTGCCGATAAACTTGTTCTCGAACGAATTGATGTACTCAGGGAAGGAGATCCTCCGACCAGAAGCCTCACGACGGACTGGCGAGAGCGGGCTGAAGATATTCAGTGGTCGTTGGTGAATAGTCCAGAGTTTACGTGGGTGCCGTAGGTTGTTGAATCGTTCACATTTTTTAGAAGAGACGACGCATGATAACTCGACGTGAATTTGTTGCTGCCGCTTCAACTGGACTTTTGCTCCCAGACGTATTTGCCGCGGAGCACCCAAAGCATGAACATGTCTTGCCGCGAGGTACAGCAGAGCATGTCATTCTTCTTTGGATGGGAGGTGGTCAATCGCAGGTTGATACCTGGGATCAAAAGCGTGTCACAAAAGATGGGCTAAAGGATCCGGGGTCTGCGTATCCTGGTATTGAAACAGCTATTCAGGATGTTCAGATCTGTGAACATCTGGCTCAGGTCGCCCCGCGTATGGATAAATGTGTGCCTGTGCGGTCGGTATGGCATGACGTGATCGATGAACATGGTGCTGCTGCCTATCGCATGCATACAGGCCGCCCGATCAGCGGCACCATTGTGTATCCGTCATTGGCATCGATCGTGTCTGCGTTAAAAGGACCAGACAGTGATTTGATGCCAACCTACGTGCTTATGGGCCAACAGTCAGCAGGCCGAAATCCTGGATTTCTTGGGGCAGAACATGGCCCGCTTGTGTTGACTTCAACGAAAGAGGGACCACAGGGCCTTGCTCGACCTGCTCGAATCAGTGAAACGAGAGTTCAGCGTCGAGGTGATCTTTTGCAGGCTGCTCAGCAGGATTTTTTGTTGAAGACAAGTCATGATCGTCGCGTGGCAGGTGACATTGCAGTGACGGAAAATGGTTTTCGTCTAGCTGGCCCAGAGTTCATGAGTAGCTTCGATCTCAAGCATGAGTCTGATGAGACCCGGTTGCGATTTGGAGATGAATTTGGTCAACGATGTCTCTTGGCCCGTCGACTCATCGAGAGAGGGTGTCGCTTTGTTGAAGTTTCCTACGACCTGAACTTCAAGAATGGTACTGGGTGGGATACGCATCAAGATGGTCAGAAGTCTCAACATGTTCTGATTCAAAGCCTGGATGCAGCGTTGTCTGCGCTGATTGATGATTTGGAGCGCAAGAAACTACTTGATACAACACTTGTTGTGGTGATGGGGGAATTTGGCCGTCCCTCGGACTTCGACAAGCAAGGTGGCCGCGGCCATCAAGGAAAGGCTTTTAGTGTCGTTCTTGCGGGGGGTGGACTCCGTACCGGGCAGGCCATTGGTGAAACTGATGAACTCTGCACATCAATCATTCAGCAGCCTGTGTCCGTTCCAGATCTCTTCGCCACGATTCTTGCAGCGATTGGTTGTAACCCGTCCGAGACACTGTATGCAGGGAATCGCCCTGTCCCAGTTACGGACAGAGGGGTCGTCATCCCACAGCTTTTTTCCTGACCTTTGCTGAAGGTTGCACCGTGGCCTTGCGTGTTTAGTATGTGCATAAAGGGCTATGTCAGTGCGCCGTCGATGCGTTCAAATGTGTGGACAAAGAGACCGCTGCGAAGCTTTGGTTCAAACCAGGTGCTTTTGGGTGGCATAATTTCATCAGCGTCAGCAACTGCAAGCAGCTCATCAGCACTTGTCGCATGCATTGAAAAAGCAACTCCACTCTCTCCTGCGCGATCTTCAAGTTCCTTGCATCCCCGAATGCCACCAACAAATGAAATCCGTGAGTCTGTCCGGGGGTCACCGATGCCAAGGATGGGTGCCAGAATCCGATCCTGAAGCAGGGCGACATCAAGGCTTCCGATGGGGTCGTTGTGGTCAATCGAAGATGCCGGAAAGGTCAGCAGCCACCACTGCCCCGAAACAAAGATAAGTACCTGGCCCTGTTGGGACGGCGTGCCGGCTGTTGCGGGTTCAAGTGATCCGACTGTTCGAAGTTGGTCAAGAAACGCTTCGGATGACAGTCCATTGCGGTCAGCAACCACTCGGTTGTAGGGAAGAATGCGAAGCTGATCGTGAGGGAAGATCACGGATAAAAATCGATTGTATTCCTCATCGCCACTGTGATCTGTGTTTGCCTGTTCTGATGCAGTTGCTGCTCGCTCCGCACCAGCACTTCGATGATGACCATCAGCAATGTACAAACGATCGAGTTTCTTGAACGCTTCAACGTACTGCTGTGAGTCAGCTATTTGCCACCCGGTATGCTGCACACCATCAGGAGCAATAAAGTCAAACAACGGTGATGATGCCATGTCTGTCTTCATGCGTTCTGCTATGGAGTCAGACCCATGCGTTGCATCACGAAAACATAAAAAGACAGGTTCGGCGTGGCAGGCAGTGACAAGCATGTGGCGTGTGCGATCGTCTTCCTTGTCGGGACGGGTTTTTTCGTGTTTTCGAATTTCGCCAGAGCGGTATTGTTGCGCCTCGACACAGGCAACAACACCTGTTTGTGAAACGCCCTCTCGTATCTGTCGATACAGGTAGAGGCTCGGGTGAGCATCACGCACAAGTGTTGTATCATCAATCATCTTTTGAAGATTGTCTGATGCTTTTTTGTAGACGGCGGCATCATGACAGTCTGTGCCCAGAGGAAGATCAATCTCTGAACGCACCACGTGAAGATATGAACACGGTTTTCCGGCGGCTCGTTCTCGAGCCTCATCAGTTGAAATCACATCATAAGGATCACTGGCTACGTCTGGTGCGTTGTCAGCAGCAGGGCGAAGGGCAGAAAAGGGATGGATGTGAATCATAGATACCTTTCGTAAGACGAGCGCGCTGGAGGATAGCGATCAGCGGATGGGCCAAGCAAACTTGATAGAAAAGCCTAGGATTCTATAACGCACTGCCTTTTATTCACAGGTCAGCGTGTTTTCTCACTCATGGTGAGAGGAGACTGTGGTGTGGACTGAACAAATCAAGTAAGAATCTCATGAATGACCTGTCCATGGACGTCAGTCAGACGGCGATCGAGTCCATTATTTCGCCAAGTGAGTTTTGTGTGATCGATTCCCAGAAGTTTCATCACGGTTGCATGAACATCGTGGACGGTTGTTGGATGGTCACGGTCCAATGGCTTGTAGCCCCACTGATCACTTTCCCCATAGGTACATCCGCCTTTCACACCACCGCCACAGAGCCAGTTGGTAAAGACAAAAGGATTATGGTCCCGTCCCCTGCCCTTTTGAGAACTGGGCATTCTTCCAAACTCTGTGGTCCAGAGAACGAGTGTGTCGTCGAGAAGTCCTCGCTGATCGAGATCCTGAATAAGAGCAGACGCGCCTCGAGCCATTCCTGTTGCCAGTGGCCCATGGTCACGTTCTACATCTTCATGGCTGTCCCAATTGCGGCGTGGATGACCATTGTCATTCCCACTCCAGACTTGAACAAACCGTACGCCCCGTTCAAGAAGTCGTCTTGCAGTCAGGCACCGAAGACCAAAATGATGAGTCTCTTCTTCTGCATTAATCTCGTTTGGCCAACTACCACGACCTGGTTGAATGCCATAGAGCTTGAGGATGTGTTTGGGTTCATCTGTGATGTCGAGTGTTTCAGGGGCGGCTAGCTGCATCTTTGCTGCGAGTTCATACGAACGGATGCGAGCATCCAATTGGTGATCGTGTCCTCGTGCCTCTTGATGCCGCTGGTTTATTGCTGCCAAGACCTGTTTTGTGGCGGCATCT
>JBDOMS010000241.1:0-4390 GCA_039831735.1 Pirellulales bacterium | reverse complement strand
CATGAACTGAGACGATATCGTTGGGTCAATTCCAGGCTCCGAACCTCTTTCTTTCCACTGATGTGTTCCTGGTTTTCCGTGTGTCCACACGGCGCTTACAAAAATCTCACCAGTTGCTTGATCGATCAGTATGTTTGGATCTGAACAGCCGTTTTGATCCTGAGGAAGACCACCATATTCACCCATATCCATTATTGGACGTGGTGCTTCCCACGTCTTTCCGTGATCCGTTGAACGCGATAACCCAATATCCATATGGCCTTGAAGATCACGGCGACTTCTATAGCGCATGTCGTAGACTGCTAATAAGGTACCATCATTGGTTTTGGCTATGCCAGGAATTCGAAACGTATGACAACCATGGTCACCTTGGTGATGAATGACCACATAGGATCTATTTTCTTGAGCCTCGAGCATGAGTGGAACACAGACTGCGACCCCGACCAATATGAGCTTTTTCACCGTGAGGAATCCTTTATACGAAGCACCGCATACATTGGTATATGATAAACCGGAGACAAGCACTCATGAATGCATGATCAGCATCATACACTAGGCGAGAAGATCATGAATCACTTCTCCACCAAATTGTGATAATTGCTTGTGGCGACCAGCATGGTAATACGTCAGTTTGTTATCATCTAATCCGAGAAGATGGAGAAGTGTCACGTGGACGTCGCGGATATGGTGAACACACTCGATCGCTTCAGCACCTAGTTCATCGGTTGCACCAACAGTGTGTCCAGCTTTCGTACCACCTCCAGCAAACCATATCGTCATGGCCTTGGCATTATGATCACGTCCGTAGGACTGCCCTCCCCCTCGGAGTCCATTATCCGGTGTTCGTCCAAATTCACCACACCAGACAACGAGAGTGTCTTTGAGCATGTCACGTTGCTTCAAGTCACGCAAGAGTGCAGTGATAGGTTTATCAACACTTTGAATGAGTGACCCGTGTGCTTGTTCAATGTAATCGTGACTATCCCAATTACCAGCATACGCTTGAACAAAGCGTACTCCTTGTTCAACCAGTCGTCTTGCAAGAAGACACTTCCGGCCAAAGGCATCAGTCCGTGAAGTACCAATGCCATAGGATTCTAACGTTTCTTGAGATTCTCCTTGGATATTGATCACATCAGGCACTTCACTTTGCATGGCGTAGGCTAACTCATAACTTTGCATTCTTGCTGAAAGGTCATCACGATGTTCTCTATTTTCAAGATGCTTTTGGTTGAGTTCAAAAAGAAGATCTAAATCGGCACGCTGGCGTTGATCTGAAATACCAATAGGCGGACTCAGATTGAGGATGGGACTTCCTTGGGGCCGAAGGGGAGTTCCCTGAAAACGTGCTGGCAGAAATCCATTCGACCAGTTTCCAGGTCCACCTTGGGGATAGCTGCTGCGAGGCAGTACAACAAATCCCGGAAGATTCTCATTTAAGGATCCGAGCCCATACGTTACCCATGATCCGATAGCAGGATCTCCTCCAAACTGATTGCCAGTGTTCAACTGGTAACATGCTGTCGGATGATTGACGGATTCCACTTGGGCGCCGCGGTAGAAGCATATGTCGTCAACCATATCCCGGAGATGAATCCATGGTTGTGCAATATCTGCACCGCATTTCCCTGCACGAATAAATTGAAATGGACTTTTGACAAAATACCGTTTGCCAGAAGACATAGCACTTTCCATATCGCCGTTGCGATTAAAGGCTTTCAGGTGTTGTTTTTGGAGCTCGGGTTTCGGATCAAATGTATCAATATGGGAGGGCCCGCCTTCCATCATCAGAAAAATACATCGCTTTGCTCGAGCATTGTGGTGGGGCTGGTTTTCTTCAGCATGAAGGAGTGATGTCAGGGCAACAGACCCAAGACCAGCACCAAGTCCAAAGAGGACGTCACGACGACTGGGTTTTACAAGCGTGATGTTTTGGTGTGTCATGCATTCATTCCACGTATACAAACTCATTCGTATTCAGAAGAACACGACAAATATGGGCAAGGCTTCGAGTGTTCGCGTCAACAGCACTTGGCTGTACATCTGGTTCGTAGTGTGAATAAGCGGGCATATGTTCAATGAATGTGTAGGGCTGACCTGTCTTTTCTGCCATCACTGTTCGTGTGAGCTGATTCGGAAATTTAGTTGGCGGATACTTCTTGAATCTCTCTTCTTCAAGCGAGTTGTTCCAGTGTGTGAGGCATGCATCAACTTCCTGATCAGTTGGTTGTCGAGAGAGTGCAAGTTCAAAAGCTCGTACAATAATTGCTCTTTTATGTGGCAACTGTTCTTTTTTGAGACGTACTGCAAATGCAATAGAACGTTCAAAGACTTCTTGAGAGTTAATGAGTGTAAGTGCTTGGGGCGCAATGGTTGAGGTTTCTCGCATCTCACACGATTTGTCAGGGCCAGGTTGGTTGAACATTTCTAAAAAGGGATCCCGTAAACCTCGAATACGTTCAGCGTACAAGGTTCGACGATTGCGTTGTGAAGGTGATGAGTCGGGTTCGTACACTGAGGCCGTGCCGCCCATAATTTGACGTGGCTGAAACGCAATCTCCGTGTCAATGTCCGGGCGACAGGGTATTCCTCCAACAGTGAGGTTGATCTCACCACTCACAACCAGCATGGCATCTCTCAGTTCTTCAGCTGTGAGACGTCGGGAAAGAAAAAGTGCGTAGAGTTTTGAAGCTTCGGAAAGGTCTTCAATACTGTCTGGATTTGGATGACGGCTACTTCGGCGATAAGCCTTGGATGTAAGGATTAATCGATTGAGTTTTTTGATGGACCAATCATTGTCGACAAACCAGCCAGCAAGGAAATCAAGTAAATCTGGGTGTGTAGGTTGACCGCCTGTCCCGCCAAAATTATTTGGATTGGAAGCGATGCCTTTACCAAAATGCCATGACCACACTCGATTCACGATAACACGTGCTGTAAGAGGATTTGATGGATCAACAATCCAATTTGCGAGAGCCAAGCGTCGTGATTCTTTGCCACCAACAAAAACATGTTGACGCATATTTCCCAATGATTCTGCCGCACTCAGAGCACCCGGTGTCACGGGATCTGCAAGTGAATAAACATCGCCTCCGCTATGAATGGCATCTTTTTCAATCTCACCTTTTTCCCAACGTTTGTCTGGAATTGTGAGACGACCGCTCACATTTTTGCGATGGATAGTGGCTCCTGTATAGGTTGCTAGCGCGATGGGTTTGGTGCGATCCTTTTCAATGGAATGACGAGCAATATTCTTCGTGAGTCGACTCAATGAGGCTTCATCACCAGGATCAAGCCCGTTATTCCCTGTTTTAGCATCACCCACCTCCTGCCTTTCATCTCGCTTAATTTTTTCCTTGAGTTGTTTTTTTTGCCTCTCATAAAAACTGATCTTGTCCTCCACCCACGCATTATTTGCAGTAAAGCCGTCTTGGTTTTCGGCTGTGAGGAATGGTGCATGACGTTCTGCAAATTGGGTTGTCGAAAACACAGCCATCATCCGGTAATAATCACGTGTTGGCACAGGGTCGAATTTGTGATCGTGGCACTTACAGCATGACATAGAGTGTGCAAGAAAGGTTTGGCCAACTGAGTCGGTGACATCATCGAGCCATTGGCCGCGGGTTTCCTTGAAAACACTCATGCCTGTTTGTTCCCATGGCCCCATCCTCAGGAAACCAGTTGCAATGAGATGTTCACTGTTGTTCTCATCGATCTCATCACCAGCAAGTTGTTGTCGGGCAAAGTCGTTATATGGTGTATCGTTATTGAAAGAGCGAACAACATAGTCTCGATATCGCCAAGCGTTAGGACGATGATAATCGTTTGCAAAACCCGCGGTGTCTGCATATCGTGCCACATCCAACCAATGTGAACCAAAATGTTCTCCGTAATGAGGTGATGCTAACAACCTGTCAACTACGGTTGCGACAGCCTGATCTGGATCATGACGGAATGCGTTAGTGAAAGCGTTCACTTCATGCGGTGAAGGTGGTAAACCAGTCAGTCCAAAATAAATTCTTCGTATGAATGCAATTGCATCGGCGGATGGCGCTGCAATGATTCCTGTCTGAGAAAGTTTTTGATCAATAAACCAATCAACAGGATGCTTCTGCTGAGGGACGTTGAGTTTTTTGATCGGACGATAAGCCCAGAGTTTTTCTGATTCATACCGCCGATTTTGCCATTCTTCAGTGAGAGCTTTTGAAACAACAACCCGCTCTCCATTGGCCAGCGCTGTCTGGATTTCATGGACTCTTTCATCATTTGGCCATGGTGCACCTGAATCAATCCAATCGCGAATCCATCGCTGTTGTTCTTTGGAAAGTTGATCTGCCTGTTTTGGTGGCATCTCATACCCTGCCTCGGTGCGGGTGGTTGCAATGTAGAG
>JBDOMS010000448.1:0-4404 GCA_039831735.1 Pirellulales bacterium | reverse complement strand
AACAAACATGGAGCCGCCCAATGACAAACCCTCTGTTACTTCAACTGCAACAGCGATTGGCACTTCAAGAAGCAAAAGATAGCTGGCAGTATTATTACTCTCAGAAACCCCCACAAAGCTTGTGCCGGCGCCTGCTGCTCCAACGAAACCCAGACCAACAGTAACTGGAAGTGGCAATCCTTCAATCTCTTGAGTCACCCCAATCGAAGGTATCAACGAACCAGGCGTGCTACTCTTAGCGGAGTACGGTGAGACACCAATCAAAGGTGCATCGGTGAGTTGATTAAGACGTACTGTTGGCTCAGCCCAGGCTGCCCCAAGGATCATGTTTGTGCCTTTATACTGCGTCATCGCAGCAGCATTTGCATTGATCGCTGAAATACAATCTTGGGGGGCTGCGATACTTGTTCCGGCCATACCACCAGAAGCCGGCATGAGAGCATTACGAAGATCGACTCCGTGAGACTGTGCCAGCAAAACTGATGGAAACAACAAACAAATGAAGCTCAAGCAACTCAGGCTTACAATTTGACGCATAGAAACCAATCAATTTTAACTGGAAGAATACTCCTACATCACACATCCAAATATTCGTCAAAATGAGATTCGTCGATGTTACAAACAATGATCATGGCGTCATATTTTCGTGCGACCCACTAAGTCCCCCAAAGCCCCAGAATGTCCGTTCATTACCTGGAGCAGTCGCCCGCTAGCGAATCACCAACTTTTCGCGTCATGATTCAAGCATGTTGTGCCGCATGATTTGCCGGCTCCGGCAACACGTGCGGTGCAGGAAGTTCATCACTGCCTGGATCTGTTTGCACAGTCTTTGTTTTTTGTCTGAGGGCCTTCTTCTTCTCAATCCGCAAAATACTCCAACTAAAGACTGTACCTAATGGACCAGCGAGTAATGCTGGGAGAAGAACAAGGTTCCCGACGAGGGCTACCGTGAGCATTGAGAGCATCATGTACCCAAATCGCTGCGTGGGACCGAATGGCGACAGTGAAAACACGGCTAAGCCAATGCCAATCACACCCCAACTTTGATACATGGCCCGCGCACAACCTTTATACGCAAGCATGGTCGATTGTTTGCGATCAAGACCATCTGCAATGCCACGACGAAACCAAAGCATAAAGTGCACAACGTCATCAACTGTCACTCCAAGCGCAACACTTGGAGCCATAACTGTCCCAATATCGATGAGAAGTGTTCCGATGTCATATGTCTTGAGAAAAGAATGCCCCCACCCCATTCCACCAAACACGATAACTGCTGGAAATGCAGCCGGCAGTAAAAGAACGAGACCTGCCGATGCTGCCCGACACAGAAGAATCATCACAGCCACAATGATTGCAAAATCCCAAATGAAGCCAACCTTCAGACCATCGAGCAGTGAGTGCTGTGCTTTGTATACCAATGGCACCAAACCAGTGTAATCAACAGATACTCCTTTCACTCCATCCGACTTGAGATCATCAAGGATCGGATCTATCTTTTTTTGTAAGTCTGCCTTGAAAAGCGCGTAGTCAACTTCTTTGACAGCACTGACGCGGGCGCTAATGCGCCACAGTTCCTGATCAATTGCTTCGCCATCAGGCAATTGTTTTGCTTCTCGCAAATAATCTTCTGCAAGAAACTCGTGTCGGTGGGCAATCAGCCGACGGTTGAGAACACTTCTTCGGGTCCGAGCACCTAAGCCAAATACTCGGGCAGCGGCTCCTCCCATACCTGATCCACCACCACCCACATCAAGACTTCTTCCGAACGTCACAGTAGACAGAGAGCTTCCAACCTCATCCAAAGCACCGATCTCTTCTTGAATATCACCAACGAGCTCCATGCGCTCCAGAAATGTGAGATCGCATGTCTGTTGGTCAATGCGGATAAGGATCTCCATTGGGACAAGTGGGCCCAACTTGTCCTCCAGCCATTTATAATCAAGCCGTATTCGGGCCTGAGGAGAGAAGAGACGCATCAACTGAACACTACTCTCTACCTTCGTCATGCCGTAGGCAAATCCACCCATCACCAAAAGACATACGGTTGCGACAAGACCGTTGTATCGAGTGATCAACTGCCCAACTCGCCACCACGGACTTGTTTCAATCGGCTTCCATCCATCATTATCACCGTCATCAGCCAATTTGCCGAGCTTGAGACGGGGAGGGAATAACTCCAAGGCCGCAGGCATGAACGTAATCAGAATGAGAAAACTGACCGCGACACCGATCGCAGAAAAAATACCAAACATCTTGATAGGCACTAACTCACTGACGGCAAGTGTTGCCAAGCCAACTGCTGTGGTTCCTGTTGCCAAGGAAAGTGGCAACAATGCGTGATGGACTGCTCGTCCAGCCGCACCTTCCTGAACACCGGTTTCAGCCAATTGATCACGATAGTAATTGGCAAGATGAATCGC
This sequence comes from Pirellulales bacterium, assembly GCA_039831735.1. Lineage (GTDB taxonomy): Bacteria > Planctomycetota > Planctomycetia > Pirellulales > UBA1268 > CACORA01. The sequence goes on along the minus strand of JBDOMS010000448.1, from coordinate 1,981 downwards.
CCCACTTGCCGTCGCAACGTACACAAGCGAAGGCATGGTCAAGAGAATTGCATCAACTGGATACCCTGAATACCACACGATAGCCAAGCTGGCAAACATGCTGTATACGCCAGAGGCAAGTACAAGCGCAACTAATGCTTTACTCTTAAGACTCCACCAACTTACAAAAAAGCCAACAACTAAGGACAGTCCAAAGAGTAGCGTGACGCTCGTCTGACCAGCACGATCAATAGACACATTATCAACTGGTGGACCACCCATGTGAATATCTTTTTCAGCTATTCCACACTCTTTCGTCGCTACTTCCTTTATGAGATCAATCGCCCCATGCAGATTTGCTCGGGCAACGTCTGAAAGAGTCAACACAAGACACGTCTGTCGCTGATCAAGGTCATCAGGACCGTCTTGAGGCGCAGCTCCGATGATTGCTCCGGTCAATCTCCGAACGGCTTCTTCTGGCTCCAGGTTGAGTGGTGGAGCAGTCATCCGAGCAACAGCTCGTGGGCCTGTTTGCGCTGTTTTGTAATACAGTGGCCGCTCAATTCGAGAAGCTTCCTCTGGCGGCGGCAAAAGTTTACGAGCTAACAATTCAAGCCGTGGGTCAGACATGGTGCAACCATCCCAACTGACAAGGATAAACTCCTCACCTTGAAAGTTGTGCCGGAAGAACCGATACGTCTGAGTCTCGGGATACTCAAGCGGCAACCATCCCTTTACGTCATTCCGGTTATTGCCCTTGGCCTTGATTGCTCCAACCATGACCATGGGAAGCAAGAAGACTAGCGCCGCCATAATCCAGACGCTATATCGCTGATAGAAATTTGGGCCGTGGTTCAAACCGTTTTGTGAGGTCATGCCTGAGAGCCAAGGGGAAGTAGGACTTGCCTACAATCAATTTTAGTATTCAACGTTACCGAGCCTTGAGGAACCAGTCCATATCTATCAACGCAAAACAGCCATTTTCTCTCCTTCGACACCCGACACAAGTGTTTTCTGGGGAACAGTTTCCGTCAGTGGTTGACTTGTTGTGACCCGTACGACCCTCCCGGCGCGGTAAAAACTACGTTGTTGACGCAGTTTCACTAGCCTCAAATCCGCATGATTTATGCGTTCCATCGCAAAAAGGGCGTTGGCCACTCTGTCCACATCGACACAACGCGACGGCACGTTTCTTTTTATTAGTAATTGCGAACGGCTGCCCAAGAGCATCTGTCACTCTCAAAATCACTGGATTTCCCGATCCCTGTTCAGGCATTTCAACCACAAAGGGACCATTTTCTCTGCATCGGATTGTGATGACTCCTGGTGGCGTTCTGGATGAATCTTCATGTTCTGGTAACACCACACTTTTTTTGGGGCTCATGCCTCTTGACCCTCGTTCGAATTCTGAGGCAATCCATCTCTCTCCGATTCAACAACCTCCACACGTAATCGAACCCGCGTTGGAGTTTGAACTGGACTTTCTGATGAAAGCGGAGGGTGAGCCAATGCTTGAGATTGAGCTGTAGTATCTGATGTCGGTGGACTCTTCGCAAGCAGTGCAGGAGATACAACCTCGAGCATCGTCGGTGAAGCAATAAATCGATCAATCAACGCATCAACATCTGCCGGTGGACCAGAGACAACCAAGCTGTCTATATCGTCCTCTCCTTCATGAGCTTGCTGATCACTTTCAATCCGCAAGCCGCTTGCTGCCAACAAGGACTCCATCCGATCACGTCCCTTTTCATCGCAAACAACTACCCGAAGCACACGCTGATTCTCTGGGACAGTCGCGGTAGAATGAATACGTCGTATCGCTGCATTGAGTAATGCTTCTTCATCAATCTGGTTTGCCTCTGCCCACACATCAACTGCGCGTCGTACTGCTACCGTCTGACTCTCATCAGAATCTAGTTCAGGCTGAGGACGATTCAGGAAAACTGCTAACACAAGCCCTGCGATCAGGGCAACCGTAAATGCCTTCCAAAGGAACCGCCGA
>JBDOMS010000119.1:0-4405 GCA_039831735.1 Pirellulales bacterium | reverse complement strand
CGGGGTCACTTCGAACGCAACTGTCACTACCACAGAAGATTGCTGCCTTTGTGCAGGCAAGACTTCTACCAATCTTTTTGCTAGAGCAATACCTTGGCGTGCATCGTCTGCGACAAGATGACATCCTGACCATTATTTTCACCTCCGGTTCAACAGGTGATCCAAAGGGCGTGGTCCTAACCGAGGAAAATGTTGGTTCGAATGTACGGGCGATTGACCATGTGCTTCATCTCTCACCGGCAGACACAGCACTTGGTGTTTTGCCTTTTTTCCACTCCTACGGATACACCACCACGCTCTGGACGCCACTCACACTTGACCCTGCTGTGATTTATCATACGGATCCTAGGGACGGCAAAACCGTAGGACGCTTGGCGCGCGATCACCACGCAACAATTCTCATGGCAACACCAACATTTCTCAGAATTTATATTCGCCGAACACCACGAGAAGACTTCTCAACACTCGAAGCTGTCTTTGGGGCGGCAGAAAAACTTACCCAAGATGTTTCAGATGCTTTTGAGCATACGTTTGGGGTACGGCCAAGTGAAGCCTATGGAGCTACAGAATTATCACCTCTCGTTGCCGTTAACGTACCTCCATCTCGCCATGTGCCAGGGCACCCCGTTGATGCTCGTGAAGGCACTGTTGGCTTACCGATTCTTGGCTCACACGCAAAAATTATCGACCGTGAAACGGGTGAGGAATGTGCCATTGGCAACGAAGGGCTTCTGTGGATCAAGGGGCCAAATGTTATGCAGGGGTATCTCGATCGACCTGACCTCACCGAAAAAGTGATTCAGGATGGTTGGTATTGCACGGGTGATATTGCCATGCTCGATCCAGATGGATTTATCACCATCACTGGCAGAGAAAGTCGCTTTTCAAAAGTGGCAGGAGAGATGGTCCCGCATATCAATGTTGAAGAAGCGCTCAATAAAGAACTTGAGGCTACTGATGGAGAACTCTTGGCGGTTGTTTCTTCGGTACCACATGCCACAAAAGGAGAACGTCTTGTGGTCTTTCATACATGCGAAATAGATGACCCTCAGGCTTTATGCCGAAGGATGGCCAGCCACGGATTTCCCAATCTGTGGATCCCGGCACCAGATGCATTTTGTCGTATTGATGAGATACCTGTTCTGGGAACAGGAAAACTTGATCTCAAGCATCTGTCCAACTTGGCCCAACAGCATTTTGGATCAGACAGACAATGATCATGCAAAGAATGAGTTCATCCTCGCCGCAGTTCGATGTCATTCTTGGCCGCTGTGATGACATGCGTGCAGAAGTATATGTTCGTTTACGCAATCTGTGCATATCAAAAGAATCACCTGTTATGAGTGGCACGCTCACTGGACCAGAATCATCGCTCGCCATTACATTGCCCACCACTACCGCACTGTCAGATCTTGGCCCGGGCCCAGATGACACGTTGCTTGCACGTGCGATACTCACTGAACCAGGCTATTGGACGCCTGAGCTACCCCATCAATACCGCTTACACGTGGACGTCAATATCAGCAACACGGTGGTGGCTTCCTGCGATCGCCACATTGGACTGCGTCGGCTGGGCGTTCGCTCACGATCATTTTGGTTGGAGGGACGACGCTGGGTTCCACGGGGCGTGCATTGCAAGACAGATGAGATTGACCAAAATTCTTTCAGATCATCGCTCACGTCAGCCGTCATTGATACACCTCCTGAAGCCATGTGCAGAATGGCCAGCGATCAAGGTATTCCGATCCTTGCGCGCTTTGATCATGAATCGATCATGCAGCATGTTTCCCTATTCAGCCATGCAAGCGTGATGGCAGCAATACTTCATGACGCGAGTCATGATCAATGCGACAACGTCATAAAACAGGTCCGTCCACTTAAGGGAACAACTCTCCTGGGCCTCGAAGTTGATGGATGCCAACCTCCTCCAGCAGTCCATCAGGGGCTGGATTTCCTCGTCGTGTTCGTAGAAGAAAATAAAACACCGCATGATGCTTGGCGTCAACCGAATACTCTACCACGCATTGCTTTTCGACCAAGAAAAGACAGCCTACAGAACCGACGCAAACAGTGTGACAAACTCCAAGCTGACTTGTCTCGTTGGCTTCAAGAGTCTTCAGAACGATGGGACTGGGCGGGGTTTATTTGCTAGGAAGAGAGACATCCTACGAACAGTTTACCTACTGCCCCTTCCCCTCACTTTCTTTTGTGTCACCCTCTTTCTTATCTTTTTGTTCAGCTGCTTGAGGGTCGAGGGTGATGGATGCAGAATTAATGCAATAGCGCAAACCGGTTGGCGGAGGGCCATCATCAAAAACATGCCCCAGATGAGCCCCACAACGACGACACGTCACCTCTGTCCGAATACCGAAACCCGGAACACGTGCGAGGGACAGATCTTGATGCTCAGCGATCACGTCACCTTTCACATCACCCGTTTCCGCATCGATTGGCGCAAAGAAGCTGGGCCATCCACAACCACTTTCAAATTTTTCATTTGATCGAAAGAGTGGTTCTCCACAACAGATACACCGATAGGTACCAGGTGTTTTTGTATTCCAATACTTTCCCGTGAACGCTCGTTCCGTGCCCTTCCTTCGTGTCACCTCAAATTGCTCGGGTGTGAGCCGCTTCCGCCACTCAACATTAGTATCAGGAATCTCATCATCTTCTAAACGACGCGATTGAGCAGGATTAGGGATGTCCGAGGACTCATTTGCATTCACAACCAAGGCTCCTAGAAAACAAAAGGAGAGCGAAACGCACAGCAGACTCAATTTCACAAAGACTTGTCCGAGAGACATCTTAGCCACGCGGATCAGAAAGCTTTTTTGACTCATAGGGATGGTTCCTTTTTCGAACAACACTTGCTTGCATTATTTTATCTTGTTCACTTCCGCGAGGCGCTCCTTCCGTACGGATTAATTTCGGCAAAACGTCAAATCCCTCAATAACTCGTCCAAACACCGTGTGTTTTCCATCAAGGTGGGCTGTGGGAACAAACGTCAGGAAAAACTGGGATCCACCTGTATCTTTACCCGCGTGAGCCATAGAAAGCGTACCCAGAAAATGTTTTCGCGCATCTGGTGAATCACACTCACACGCAATCACGTAGCCAGGTCCCCCGCTTCCTGAGCCGGTTGGATCACCACCCTGGGCCATAAAGCCTCCAATGACGCGATGAAAAGGAGTGCCGTCATAGAACCCCTTCTCAACAAGTTCAATAAAATTTGCAACCGTATTCGGAGCCTCATTCTCAAAGAGCTCCACAATGATATCGCCCTTTGATGTCGTAATCTTCACACGAGGCAGGTCGTCTGCTTGTTTTTCTTTCTCACGGAGAGCCATCTCTTTTTGCACCTTTGCACGATCCTGCTCGATTGCCTGAGTCAGGCTCACAATCTTTTCTTTATCAACACCAGCTTCTTCTGCTTTCGCAAGCCATGATGCTGCATCATCCAGCAGTGAAAGTTTCATGGCTGAATCAGCAGCCATCATTGCAATGTCAATATTTTTCACGCCTGCAGCATCCAGTTCTTGTGCACGCATGAGCACCGTCATGGGATCATCTTTTTGAACGGCAGCCGCCAGCAATGATCCACATACCTCAAGCACTGAATCATCTGTCGGGTCAGCAGCGATTGCGAGGAATGCCGATGATTCAAGCTGATCATTTGCAGACTGAGCCTTTTTCTTTGTCTCATTAAACCTGGCCTCAATAGCAGCTTTATCAGCACCGGGCTGTTGATACTCGGCCTGCAATGTTGTGAGCTCAGCAACATATTTTCGAAGTTCTTCACGAGCTTCAGAAAACGCTGCCTTTGCCTTTGCTCCAGGATCTGGTTCAGCTGACAGTAACTCAGAAGAATACCCTCCACCAACAACGGCAAGAATAACGATCATCAATATCAATCTCTTGGGCATAGCAATACTCACATGGCAGGGGAAGAGCGTGACAGAAGACATACTGTGTTTTACAGTATCTTGGTATGAGCCGTATCAACAAAATGTCCAATTCAGAAAAAGCTGCTCACGCACCGCGTATAACAGGCGGAAAGCTACGTGGGCAGTCCCTTGAATTTACGCCATCTTCACGCACTCGCCCGATGAAAGACCGAGTTCGCGAAACGCTCTTCGGTCTCGTTGGGCCAAAAGTCAAGCAAGCAATAGCGATCGATTTATTTGCCGGGACAGGCGCATTGGGTTTTGAAGCCCTCAGTCGAGGGGCTTCCTCTGCTATTTTTGCTGAACGACATTTTCCAACTGCCGATGCGCTCGTGCGATCAGCAAAACGGCTAGGGGTAGAAGACGTGACAAAGGTTCTCCCTGGAGATGTCCTCCTTTGGGCTCGTCGCATGCCGCTTCTTCCAGAAGGCGCACCCTGGTTGGTATTCGTATCACCACC
>JBDOMS010000297.1:0-4423 GCA_039831735.1 Pirellulales bacterium | reverse complement strand
TACTGCGTCCAGGATGCTACGATCTCTGGCATTTTGGGCAAGTCGTGCCCGTGTATCTGTCGAGTCTCCTGCGCCAAACAGGCGTTCGAAAACAGTGCGAGGATTGATCTCCATCGGCAATGGTGTTGTTGGTGTTTTCCACGCTAATGTTGAGGTATACGCACATGTGTAACCGAATTCACAGGAACCAAGCAGTTCCGGTGCTTCAACTGCAAGCTCTAAGGAGGACAGTTGTGTGTTCTGGCCGATTTGATCTGCCATGAACTGGTCCATTGACTTACCAGCGTACATGTCGGCACCTTCTGTTTTCTTGGGCCGAAGACCTGTTAACCAGCAGGCTCCAATACGTGAATGCTGGCCTGTACCACCTGAACTCGTATCAGCATTCTTCATTGCCAGGCCGCGAATGACAGTCATGCGATCCTTGAAGGGTGCAAGTGGTTGCAGCGCTGGGGTGATCTCCAGATCCGTCACACTCTCCTGGGTCTCCTGTGTAAATTGCTTCATGTTCATGCCCATGCCGATATAGACAGCACCAAAGCGCTTTGGTGGATTCGCAGCAGTTAGCCGCGTGGCCGTTAGGGCAGGCACCATGCCATCAAGGAACGGCAATGAGATTGCTGCTCCTAAACCACGGAGTACCGTACGACGGGGAAGATGTTTCTTAGTGACGATCATGACGCAGCTCTCCTCATCTGAAAGGGATCACTCATAATAATACTCATAATGAGCGAAGACCAACGATAATCGTTGTCACTCGCTTCTTTTAAGACCTTTCGAACTGTTGGCATATCAGCATGTTCTACGCCTCGGCCTAGCGCGTACGTTATTAGTTTTTCGCCGAGGGTGCTCAGAAATGAATACTCATTTTTTTCAAGTAGTGCCTGGCGAAATTCAGCAGGACCGTTAAACTTTGTCCCGTTTGGAAAGGCCCCGGAGGCATCAATAGGTGCATTTGCATCAGTGCTCCGCCACCTTCCGATCCCGTTAAAATTCTCAAGTGCAAAGCCCAACGGATCAATTTGCGAGTGGCAAACGGCACAGGCCGGATTTTTTCGGTGTTGCTCCATCTTTGCACGTACAGATTTTGGTGCACTACCTTCCGTTGTTTCTGGGAAAGGTGGCACATTAGGCGGCGGCGGTGGTGGTGGTGTTCCAAGGAGGTTTTCGAGCAACCACTGTCCTCGTTTGACCGGTGATGTCCGGTTGGCATATGACGTGACGGTGAGGAGGCTACCTTGTCCCAAAATCCCTGCGCGCCGGTCATCTTCAAAGACCACGCGGCGAAAACGCTCACCGGTCACATTGGGTATGTCATAGAACTTCGCGAGTTGTTCGTTCACAAATGTGTAGTTCGCGGTTAACAACTCACGCGCACTCCGATCTTCTGCAAGTTGGCTGCGGAGGAAGAGGTCAGTTTCTTTTTTAAAGGCTCCCCGTATGCTCTCATCGAATTCCGGATATGCCTTCGGATCAGGTCTGACTAGATCCATATTTCGGATAAATAGCCACTGGCCAAAAAAGTTATCAATGAGAGCGCTAGATCGCTCATCTTTGAGCATCCGATTGACCTGTGCTTGTAGTACCGCTGGAGATCGTAGCTGGCCTTTGGCTGCTAGGTCGATTAGTTCTTCATCGGGAATGCTGCTCCACAAGAAGAATGAAAGGCGAGAGGCAAGCTCCAAATCGCTTACGTGATACGGTGCGCCAGCTTTTACTTCTACTGGGTCGGCTTCAACCTTAAACAAGAAGTCCGGGGCAACAAGCACTTTTTCAATAATCCGTCGGATGCCCACATCGAACCCGTCTGCTCTTTCGTAGAATTGCAGCAAATTATTAACTGCAGATTCTGTTACCGGTCGACGCTATGCGCGGCGTGCCAACGTGGATGCAATAGAGCGTGCACACGCAGATTCCTCTTGTGCATTCTCAGGAGTACAAACGAAGATGCGTTCGCGGCTTGCAGTCGTTTCTGGGGCTGTTGCTTCAAATGGGCCAGTAATTTCAACGGTGTCGACACCCATTGCAATACGTCCATTTGTAACGTGTGTATGACTCGCGTTTGAATATCCAAAACTTGATGGTGGAAGGCCTGATGGGCCTACGCCTTCTATATGGAAATTAGCACGTTGGAATGACACCGAGACCGTACGTTCTCCAGCTTGTACTGGGATACGGACTTCGAGTCCTGTATCGATCTCAACTGGTTGGTCAAAAAATCCTTGCTTCTGGGCTTCTCCACCAATTGTGAATAACTCAACTCGTTCCCCGTCGAGTCTGAGGTCAACATCATTCTCCCGACCCTCGCCGCGGACACCGTTATTCATGGCTGGTCGCTGCATACGAATCTTAATAAAGTACTCGCCGTCTACTGGAGAATTATGTTTGAAGGCTGTGCCGCCTCGCGATCCAAACGGGAGAGCTTCATCCATTCGTTGTTCTTGGAGCATGATGAATGGCACTTGATGAATTTCTTTGACAGGAGGTTGTCTTGCGTCTCCAACTGCTAGTCGAGCAATTTTTTGAGCAGTCATAAGGTACCGCTCAAGCAATGCGGGTGAGATTGTGAGCACGTCACCAATGTGGTCAAACCCAGATCCTGAGTTGTCGGTTGGCAGGAGAGCTTTACCATCGATGTTCAGTGCGAATAAATCGCGCACTGCATTTGTGTATTCCGTTCGATTTAGACGCCGAACAACTGGTCGACCGGGATCAGGTGCGTTTGAAGCATGATGATCAAGTTCAGTTTCAAGCCATCCAGCAAGGGTGTCCAGGGCAGTGTCATCTGGTCTTGGAGCGCCAGCGGGCGGCATGGAACCTGTCCGAAGCTTGCGCACCATTTTTTCAAGGATTTCTCCATTGGTGTCCACGCGCTCAAGATCAAGGCTGTCGAGATGCAAACCAGCAACATTTGATCGTTGGTTATGGCAACTAATACAGTACTGATCAACTAAAGCCCGTTGTGTTGTTGCTGATGATGGAGATGACTGTTGTGGGCCTGCTGCTTGTACGAAGGTACCAGCTGTCAAGACCAAACTTATTCCTAACGATAGTGCGATTGTCCTGAAAATTGTTGCCATGGTTCCAATCCTGGGCATTCTTGCCCTAAAGTTATCTTTTCCCCTGGTGGTATTACACGCTAAGTATAGAATGGCAAGCAAGAAGAGTGTTGAAAAGTCTATGACAAAGTGTTCAGACCAGCATAGATAGATTGATGAGTTAAGGTCGGAGGAAAATAATGGTTTTTGCAACGAAAACGTTACGCCTTCACTGCTTGCTTCCATTTCTGGCAATAGCCACTGTGGTAGCTGCCAATGACGAAGGTGTCGTAGATGCCGCTAGGCAGGGAGATTTCTCGGCTGTCCAGGCACTAATTGAACAACAAGAGGTTGATGTTAACGAAGTTCAACCAGACGGTGCGACTGCTCTCCACTGGGCCGCGTATCGAGGCGACCTTCAGACAGCTAGATTACTGATTAGTGCCGAAGCAGATGTTAATGCTGCTAATGATTATGGTGCTACTCCACTCTGGCTCGCAGCTCAGGATGGCAATGTTGCAATAGTTGAAGCACTGCTCCAGGCAGGTGCTGACGCTAACGCTGTTTTTCCTAGCGGTGAAACGGTTCTCATGACTGCGGCACAGGGTGGGAATCCAGCCATTGTGAAGCATTTGTTGGATCACGGTGCAGATATCAACGCAGTTGAGTCCAACATGGGACAGAATGCGTTGATGTGGGCTATTGCCGACAAGCATACTGGCGTTGTGCAGGTGCTTGTTGAGCAGGGTGCAGATGTTCAGGCACCATCCACATCTGGGTTTACCCCTTATCTTTTTTCCGCACGTTTCGGAGATATTGAAACTGCGAAATACCTGGCTATGAATGGTGATGATCCTGCAGGAGCAACTGAAAATGGAACGACGGCGTTGCACGTGGCAATCATTCGTGGACATATTCCGTTTGCCAAGTATTTGCTTGATATTGGAATGGATCCAAATGCGAATGGTCCTGGCTATACAGCACTCCACTGGGTTGCTGGGCAGTGGGAATCAATTTTTACTTACAATTTTGTTTTTTCACCTCAAGCTGCGACGCTCAACCCTGAATGGTCTGTTTTAGGTGGGCTGCCGACCTTTGATGACAAAGCGGACATGATCAAATCGTTGTTGGACGCTGGCGCAGATATTAATGCTCCGATTACCGGCATGCCACCACCGCGTTTTGGTGCGTCAATTTTTCCAATCAACTATCTTTTTGGTGCTACGCCGTTTTATTCGCCCCGACTTAATTGGTTTGCGATAAATTCGGTTTTCCGTGGGGTGAGGTTCATATGAAGTTTATATTGGGTTTTGATAGCGGCTACCGTCCTACCTTCTAACTTGATTGTTGATGCTTCCGCCTTCTTCCAGCGTCACTTCGAAGCT
>JBDOMS010000026.1:0-4441 GCA_039831735.1 Pirellulales bacterium | reverse complement strand
AAGCCATGTGCGACGATTCAAGTGCCTGTTCATCATTTCTAATCTACAAATAAGAATTCATTAAGATTCAAGATAGCTCGACATGCGTTTGCTAAGCCATACTCATCTGCCAGTCCACCAAGCACTTCATATTCATATGAAGTGGCATGCCGACCAATGGCAAGCTGGAGAGCCAGATCAATTTGACTCCTGCGATTGTGACCACCTTCCTGTTGGATGCGTTGAGCAAATTTTTCAGCCTGTGTGGTCATGAATCCATTGTTGAGTAGCGCCAGTGCCTGAAGAGCTGAAATGCTTTGATTTCTTTTTTGTACGCGCATTGATGGGTCTGCACAGTCAAGCGCTGTCATGAAAGGCTGCGTCTGGCTGCGCACAATGAATCTGTAGACACTCCGTCTCCACGTTGTTGTGTCTGTTGGATCGGCAAGATCGTAGCGATAGTGTGGTGAATGAGTGGGCTGCTCGATCTTGAAGTCTTTCCAGCCTGGGCCACCCATCTTAAGGTCAAGTGTGCCAGCGACAGACAACACGGCATCACGAACCGCTTCAGCTTCGAGTTTCCTTCTATTTTGCCTCCAGAGATAGTTATTTTCCGAATCAAGAGACCCAGCATTGGTAGTGTCGAGCGATGCCTGTCGATACGTTGCTGAGTTGACGATTAGGCGATGAAGTGATTTCAAAGAGCCGCCATTGTCACGTAAATTGTTTGCAAGCCAGTCGAGGAGATCTGGGTGCGTTGGCTCATCACCCATGCGTCCAAAATCACCCGGCGTTGAGACAATGCCCTTCCCGAAGTGATGTTGCCAGACTCGATTCACAATGCTTCGCCACGGTAGAGGATTTTCTGGGTGACTAAGCCAGTGTGCGAGAGCAATTCTCCGTTCACCTTCACCATGCTGTTCTGGAAGATTAAATCGGCTTGGGAGTGATTGGAGAAGTGAAAGTGTTCCCGGGGAAACAGCATGTGTTGGGGCCAGTACATTTCCTCGAGACAGGACATGAATGGTTCTCGGTATTCCCTGTCGCTTTCGTGCTGTGACGGAATACACTTTCTGCATTGCAGGTAGCGCACGTCGTTCCCTCTCGATTGCTTCAAGTTGACGTTTTATTTCATTGATTGATGAGATGATGGGTTGGCAGTGCTTTGATTTGAGAAGTTCTTCTCGCTGTTTGCGAAGAACAATGAGATCATCATCGAGCGATGGAAAGTGACCATCAATAAGATTTACTTTTTGCCATCGAGGAGGCGCTTCAATCGAGTCGTGTGACATAACAGTTGCATGTTTTGCAGGATTCAGCTCATCACTGGAGTGCACTTGAAGCTCAGCGAGAGCAAACATGTAGTCGTCTTTTCGCTTGGCTAGTTTTGTTGCAGTTATTCTGATGTATTGTCCTTTCGTATCTGCCTGAAAGTGCTGTGCCTGGAGACCCGGGTTTGGTGAATCCGTTGTTGTGTTGTCTGCAATACAGGTGACTTCCGAGGTAAACGAGGGATCATTTGATACCTCGATTCGGTAGCGTTGAGGAAATCCAAAGCCAGCTCCAATGTTATTGAAGTCGTCATAGCACGGTCGGAGTGTGACGGAGTGAATGTCACTTACATGGCCCAGGTTGAGTTGCACCCACTTCGGGCTATCGGCATGCGGTGACAACGCACTGTGGTAGCCAAAAGCAGCTGTGTCATTTTTACCAGTCTGCTGTGTGCGCGCCTTGATGGCCACATCAAGCGAGGCAAGGTCAGGCCCTGCAGCCTTTGAGAGGTCTGATTCAAGTTTCTTCTTTGTGGCTTCCAGCTTCAGTTTCTGCTCACTGAATGAGGCGTAGGTCTTGCGAATCTGGGGATCGTGATGATACGAACGGTCTTCTCTGTCCAGTGCTGCAAATACGGATTGGAGAGAGTAGTAATCATCCTGTGAGATTGGATCAAACTTGTGGTTGTGGCATTGCGCACAATGAATGGTGACGCTACAGAAGGTGCCAATGACAGTTGCAACCATGTCATCACGATCAAGATGACGAGCTATTTTTCCATCAGTCTTCGTTTCAGGAACTTCTGTATGCCCAATAAAGTCCCACGGTCCGGCTGCGATAAAGCCAGTAGCGGTAAAGCCCTCTGTGGTGTCCGGAAAGAGTACATCCCCTGCAATTTGCTCCTCCATAAAACGAGCATACGGGGTGTCATTATTGAGGGCATGAATGACGTAATCACGATAAGGCCATGCGTTATGACGAGGCTTATCCTTATCGTAGCCATGCGTATCACCGTAATGAACCACATCAAGCCAATGGCGTGCCCACCGTTCCCCATAGCGGGGCGAGTTGAGAAACTGTTCAACGAGGGTTGCGTACGCTTGAGGATCGTCAGTGTTGGTAAAAGCGGTTACCTGTTCAGGCGTTGGTGGCAATCCAAGAAGATCAAAGGAAAGCCGGCGGACAAGCGTTGCTTGCGTGGCCACTGGTGATGGAGAGAGTGATTGTTCATCCAGCTTTTTACGAATGAAGAAATCTATCGGATTTCTCTCCTTTTCCACACCTGATAAAGATTCAAAGGCTTTGATGTGTTGAGGAACAGGAGGCTTGCGGAGTGGTTGCCAAGCCCAATGATCAAGTCGTGTGTCATATGTGTTCGGGCTGTCAGCGGTTTCTCGGCCTGGCCAGGGCATCCCTGCATTGATCCAGGACTGTAGAGATAGTATCGATTCATCAGATAGACGCGGTCCCTCTGGGGGCATCATGTGGTGGGCGTTGGTCGTTGACACTCTTCGCATGATTTCACTGACATCAGCTTTTCCACTCACCGCGGCAGGTCCAAATTCTCCCCCCCGAAGGATTGCTTCTCTGGAATCCAATCGAAGGTGTGACTCTTGTGCATCAGCGCCATGACACCCTGAGCAATGATTGAGCAGGATGGTGTGAGCGGCAGCGTGGAGGTTATTGGCTGAAGTATGTTCTAAAGCAGAATCAGATTGGACATCACTGGCACATGCCATGGATAATGCCATGGTGAGACATGGCACAAGCAGCCAGATAGATATCCGTTTATACCGTGTCATGTGAATGCTCTAAAAACGCTGAGGTGCGAGCGGTGAATCTTTCTCTCAACACATTAAGTACCTGTAGCATATCAAAATATTCTATTGAAAGCTTTTCTAGGTGTATGTTGTTTTATAAAGTGACGGTTTTGTGAGGTCAGTCCTATGCATGCGCCAGACATCAGAACATCGCAGCGAGTGTGTGAAGTTGCATGGTTTGCAGCATTGTGTGGAGACGATTATGAATTCCTCGGAGTTCCAGATGATGACCTTCGTTCAAGCTATCAACATTGTCTCGCTATCGTAAAACGAGCCGATGCACATGGATATCAAAATATATTGCTTCCGTCCGGTTGGATTGCTGGTCAGGATGCCATTGCCTTTGCCTCTCTTGTTGGTCCGCAGACAAGCCAGATGAATATGTTGGCAGCCCTTCGTATGGGAGAGGTATGGCCACCCATGTTGGCTCGGGCAATTTCTACGGTCGATCATGCGCTAGAAGGGCGTCTCTGCGTCAACATTATTTCATCCAATATGCCAGGGCGCCAAGAATCAAGTGAACATCGGTACGGTCGTGCAAGTGAGATTATTCAAATTCTTCAATCGCTTTGGACGACGGACGGACCGTTTCATTGGGAAGGTGACTACTATCAAATTGATCTTCCAACGACTGAGCCAGCAAAGTGTTTTCAGCAAAACGGTGGGCCGCTACTTTATTTTGGTGGTATTTCTCCAGCGGCACAGGAATTATGTGCACAACATTGTGATGTTTTTCTCATGTGGCCCGAGACCGAACAGCAAGTGGCTGCAACTATGAAAACAATGAGTGAGAAGGCAGCAGGCTATGGTCGCACCATTGATTTTGGTTTCCGTAGCCATGTCATTGTGCGTGAAACGGAATCCGAAGCCCGTGCTGCAGCAGACATACTGATTTCAAAATTGGATCTCAACAAAGGAGAGGCGATCAAACAACGTTCTCTCGATGCAAGTAGTTTAGGTGTTGCGAGACAAGATGCCTTGCGGCGTGCATCCAACGATCTTTGGCTCGAGCCACATCTTTGGAGTGGAATCGGATTGGCGCGATCTGGTTGCGGGAGTGCGATCGTTGGGAATCCGGAGCAGGTGCGTGCAAAACTTGAACGATATATGGATATGGGAATGAGGTCCTTCATCCTCAGCGGATATCCGCACCTCGAAGAATGTGATCTTTTTGCAAAGTACGTATTGCCACATCTACCAACATGTCACCTTAATGTTGTGCAACAACGTTGCCTTCCGGATCCGGTGACACCACTCACAACGGCTCCACGACTATGAGCGTGTAGTGGGGTTCTGCACTTCCTAGAGAATCCACCATGAATGAGATCAAGAAACCATCGTCACCTGTTCGATTTGCTTTGATTGGATTT
>JBDOMS010000100.1:0-4451 GCA_039831735.1 Pirellulales bacterium | reverse complement strand
ATCCCAGTGCGCTGAATATGAGGTGGACCGGGGACCTCGACAAAACTACCAACCCACAGTGACTCTAAGGGCTTCCCTTTGTTGTATTTATTGCCAACACCAAAGAGCTTCCATTGATGATCATCTTCAAGATAGAAATAACTATAAAACGTGTCGTACATATCAGAAGAAACGACTCGTAATGCGAAGACTTGTCGTTGTCCTTGGTGCCCCGTGAGAGGATCCCACTTGCGAATCTTGACCCCTGTTCCTTCATGGCCAAACCCTCCGAAGACAGCATCACGATTTCCAATTGCAAGAAGATGGGAGAGTTGTTGTATCGGTGGTGGTGGTTGGTTGCGGCCATATGACCACAAGGAAAAATTAAAACCCGCATTGACCGTACCGTCCGCGTTCCACGTTGGTCCGTAATATCCAAACGGTGTTGTCATTGGGGCATAGAATCCAAGCTCACCTGGTACGGCATCCATTTCCATAACCCACATTCGGATCGGTTGAGTTGCACATGAACTTGAAAACCGGGTGTGGGCTGCCGCTGGGCGCCATCGTTTCCTCAACACACCAGCTTCTTCCATGCTGTTGCCAGACAACACAATCCTGTAGAGACGCGTGTTCGTGGGAGCTGTGTCACAGGTGAGCCTGAGACGTTGAAGTCCGGCGGTTTTCGTCTGAAATGAGAATGAATGAACAGGTTGTGGTGACGCGCTTGGCTGAATAGAAAATGACTCATGATGGTCACCTGCGGTCACAGAAAACCGCCCCCCTTTGTGAGGCGCTGACATCCATAGCCGGACGTGTGTCTGTCCCGGTCGAGCAGCGTGCCATATCCATTCAGCCGCATCACCATCGTCCCATTTTTCAATACATGCGAATGACTTGCCACTATTGAGATTCTGTATGTCAGCCGTGTGCCCTTCACCTGATGCGACCAGTCCAAGATGTGGAAAAAATGATTCATTTGGGGTGAGGACAAGTGTCGCATCATCCGTTTTCTGGAGCTTCACGTACAATGATTGCCTAGTGTCAACTGGTTCCAGCATGATGGGGTTTCCTAACTGTCCTGCACTCGGAACTGGTGCATCATCTCCGTGAAGGGCTGGCATAATGAGAAACACACAAAAACAGGAAAGCCACAGCACTAACGTGAGGCACGCAGGGTATCGCTTGTGTTGGTTCTGCTTGAAAAACATCTTTACCAATTCATCCATGTGATCCAGAACTGAATGATTGTGGCGATTGCAACCCAGGTGAGATAGGGCGCCTGAAGAAATGCAACCCACTTGTGATATGCCCAGATGGAAACAATCATCCAGACAATAGAACACAACACAATCAGAATATCGATACTTGCAAGCATCAGATTGCGGAATGAAAAAAGAATCAAGGGAAACAAGATATTTGCAAAGAGGTTGATTATGTAAGGGAGGGCTGTACGGAGTGGGAGCGTGCCGCGTATAGCCTGATAGAAAACAAAGCTAAACGTAACGGCAATAAGTGGGTACAGAATCTGCCAAATCAGCCCAATGGTCGAAGGCGAAGGTGTCCATTCTGGCTTTGCGAGTCTTTGGTACCAGTCCATCCAGGTCATGATGTGAGTGTGCTATGTTCGAGTATGTGTGAACAATGAGTGAGGCCTCAGTCAAACCATTCATCTTCTGGGTTGAATGCCGGTATCGGCACATTCACGATCCGGAGTTTTCCGACCGCTCGATGACGACAACCAGGGCGAATCAGTACGGCGGTCATTGGGCGGAGGGGGATAACGTCGTCATCCACCTCCATGTGGCCCTCTCCCTCAAGAATGAGGTACATTTCACTCGTGTGTTTGTGGTAATGTAATTTGCTATCTGAGTTGATAGTGACCAAATGCATCGATGCAGGAGCATCAGAAAGTTCGGTAAACGCCCGACGCGCCTCTCCACAGGGGCACGGAAGTCCATCGAGTTCATCGAGTTGAGCGACACTAAATTTTTTCACAGTTTCACGGCGTCAATGCAGAGCACAATAGATGAAACAGATCCAAGTCTGTTCGTGTGATAATGAAAGTCAATAGCAAAAACGTTCAGCTACGGTTATCATGATCGTTTTGAGTGTCAGAATGCGTATGTGTGGGAGAACGTATGATGTCAGCAGATGAAGTATTTTCATCACTTGCTCTGGAACTTCCGCCTGCTGCAAAGCCAGCTGGCCTCTATCAACCGTGCTTGATTCATCAAGGGCATGCGTATGTGTCTGGCCACGGACCGCTGCAGCCAGATGGATCATTGATCACAGGAAAGATTGGTCAAGACCTGGATTCCGAACAAGGGAAAGAAGCAGCTCGTCAAGTAGGCCTTTCAATTTTATCAACGTTAGTGAGTCATCTGGGAAGCCTTGATCGTGTCAACAGGGTCATCAAGATATTTGGAATGGTCAATGCGACAGATGACTTCTCCGATCACCCAATCATTATCAATGGTTGTAGCGAATTATTTAGGTCTGTCTGGGGTGCGGATCAGGGTGTCGGTGTACGAAGTGCCATCGGCGTGGCTTCTCTGCCATCGAATATGGCTGTAGAGATTGAAGCAATGTTTGAACTGTCCTAGATGGTAGGAGGTTCTAAAACGACAACCGTGCGACTGTTGAGTCATCCTTTATCTTCAAGCAAGAAGGATGGCCTCACGCGTTCTCAATCAGCTGGAGCAATCTTTCATTCCTGTAGTGATAACTTCCATAATGTTGAATCACTTCGGAGATACAATCCATCTGCCACTGCTGCAGGTGACGCAAGAATCGGTTCATCGAGGGAGAAAGAGGTAAGCAGTTCACCTTCTTGTGCCATGTCTATTACTTGAATTAGCCCATCTTCATTTACGCAGATTGCGAGATTCCCAAGGATGACAGGCGTTGCACTAAACGGTCCTTTCAATCGGCTCTGCCAAAGCCGTGTCCCATCACGGGAATCACCTGCAGTGAGAACATTGCCGTTACTTATCGTGAGGACTATTTTTTCAGTAGCCACGGGGCTTGGTGTTCCTGGTGATAACCGGCTGGTTTGCCAGAGTTGCTTGGGTGTACTGTTTGAGAGAGAACTGAAATCGATCGCAGTAATCCCATGAGATGGAACAAATACAGTCGTGCCGATTCGACAACTTGAGGGGATTGTGCTCGCCCCACCTTCATATTGCCACGTGTATTTTCCTGTCAAAACGTTAACGGCATCAAATCCATTTTTGGACTGAAGACCAACCATTCCATTTCCGAGGTCAATGGGGCTTGTCCAGTTGGCAGCTTTTGGGCGATTCATACGCCAGCGGTTAAGCCCAGTATTGACATCAATGCCGAGTGTGTACGACTCGCTGTCATTTTCGACCTGTGCAACAACAGTCTCGTCAACCATGACAAGTGAGCTCGACATCCCCAAGCTATTACTCACATTTGGATAGTCTAGCGTAATGCCCCGTAGCCAAAGCAGATTCCCCGAGGTATCAAGGCAAAAAAGGTCATTGGATGAAAAGAGCACACACACCCTGTCTCCATCAGTGCAGGCAGTTGGTGTGGCAACACTCGTTTTCTTATGACACATGGTACGACCAGTTGCTCTGAACGTGCGTTCCCAATGTTTTTTTCCAGTGAGTGTGTCAAAACACAGCACATGCAGACGATCTTGTTCTGGGCCGCTACTTGCAGTGAGAAAAATCCTGTTGCCAGATACGACTGGTCCTGAGAGACCACGCCCTGGGAGGGAGGCCTTCCATACGATTGAATCCTGAGACAACGTGTCAAGCGTGTATGACGAGTGTGATGCACCATTTCCATCAGGGCCATGAAAGCTAGGCCAGCTATCCTGCGCATGGCCCTTATTGGTTGCCAAAAATAGAATGACAAGCATCTGGATCATGACAGATGTGGCGGAAACCCGGTTCGTAATCATGTGTCTGTATTCTCCGCATCATTGTTTTCAGGAACAACGTCATCCTTCGCTGGTGTTGGTGGGCGATTCGTAGCAAGAATGGCTTTTCCAGTCGCATCACAAATGCGAAGTTGAAACTGCCATTGTTTTGTCCAATCCTTTTGTTGGCCATCCTGACATAATTTGACAAGAACGGTATTACGACCAGCGGAGAGTTCAATGGGAAGCCGATATTGGTCAATGCGTATACCCCGATGGTATTCATCACGGCTGAATACCAGTTTTCCATTGTGCCAGACCTTCCAGGCATTTTTGCAGCCGAGTCGTATCTCGGCTGGCTGCGTATTTGCCGAGGAAAACTCAGTAGCAGCATATGCGACCACTTCTTTGAGGCCGTCATCTGGACCTGGATAGGCACCATTCAGATCAACCATTCCATAGGGGTCAGCCGTGGCGAGTGTTTTCCACTGAACGTCACCGAACTTTCCTTTATATGTAGCGTTAAGGTCTACTTGTTTTTCTGGAGGGTACGCAATGTCAAAACCCTTAAGTTCAGAAT
>JBDOMS010000305.1:0-4472 GCA_039831735.1 Pirellulales bacterium | reverse complement strand
AAACGACACGGACCCAACTGCTTTCACTATCCAGGAGCCACCTGCAGACATGGCCGATGCCATCGAAGAGTGGCGAGAAAAACTGGTGGAAACTGCCGTTGAACAGGATGATGATTTAATGGAGCAGTACCTGGAAGGTAACGAGCCCTCTGTGGATGATCTGAAGCGTTGTATACGTAAAGGGACTATTGCCCTCGACTTTTTTCCTACACTGTGCGGTTCAGCCTTCAAAAATAAATGCATACAAATGGTGTTGAATGCGGTTGTCGACTATTTACCCAACCCGACTGAAGTAAAACCACAGCCTGAAGTGGATTTAGAAGGGAATGAATCTGGTGAATATGCCATCGTTGACCCTAGTAAGCCATTACGTGCATTAGCCTTCAAAATTATGGATGACCGTTATGGTGCACTAACATTTATTCGAATTTATTCCGGAAAAATTGAAAAAGGTATGACGGTACTTAATACCTATACTGGAAAGAGTGAGCGTATTGGGCGTATTGTGGAAATGCATGCAGATGAACGCATTGAACTCGACGTTGCGCAGGCAGGAGACATTATTGCAGCTATTGGATTAAAAAATGTTCAAACCGGACATACTTTATGTTGCCCAGATAAGCCAGCAACTTTAGAACCGATGGTATTTCCTGATCCAGTCATCTCAATTGCTGTTGCACCTAAGGACAAAGGTGCTTCAGAAAAACTTGGTACATCAGAACCAATTTCACGCTGATTTACTGTGCTTTTCTTTGAGTAATGATAGAACTCAATGGGGTCTTCAATGGTAATGATGTGATGCTCAAACGATGCGTTGAGATGGTCAATGAGCGCAGCAAGCGTTGTACTTTTGCCGGAACCGGTCGGCCCTGTGACCAGAAAAAGCCCTCGAGGACGTTCGACCATCTGCTTGACAACATCAGGAACGCCAAGTTGTTCGCATGTGAGCAGTTTTGTTGGAATCTGACGAAGCACCATTGCGATGGTGCCTCGCTGTTTGAAGACACTCACTCGAAAACGAGCTAGCTCTCCAAACGCGAAGCCAAAGTCAGAGCCACCTTTCTCGGCAATCTCGAGTTGACAGCGCTCTGGCGTGATGGCTTTCATCAATCCATTGGTGTCATCACCAGTTAAGACCTTCGTCTTCTGCGGACGCATGTGTCCATCGATACGAAAGACAGGTGGCAAGCCGGCAGTCACATGAATATCACTTACACCATTTTTCACTGCTGCTGTGAGGAGTTTATCTATGAGAATGGTACCTTCTGCAGCCTTCGGCATGGCAAAGGTTTCACCACTCCCAGCATTTTTGGGGCTTGCAGCCTGTGTCTCTTCTTGTTCCTCATCCTGAACATCGAGTTCAAGCGGCATGTCATCTTGCTGCGATGCCACCGGTTCAGCAACTGCCTTATCACTTTTCTTGAGTGCAAGAACAGTTGTTCCCTGAACATCATGAAGTCCGCATTCATAGACACCAAAGGGAGACTCATATAGGAAGGATGTGGCATCGCTGCTTCCGCCCATAATGGCAGCTGCCATGCCTTCGACTTGTTCCTTCGAAAGAGGTCGTTTGCCGACAGGCGTAAACTTCCCCTTGATTCGAAGCAACGGTGCTGCACCTGACGGCATCCGTATCTCAGTAGCCTTGTTGTCACGAGCTACCTTGAGGAGCTTGTCCAGCTGTCCTTGAAGTTGTCCCGACGCAGCAGTACTCATGTGCTCATAGTCCCTATAAATGAATCAGTAAAAACGGACGTTCCCGACATACAATTATAATCTGCTGAAGGCACAAAAGTGCGCATCGCTTCACACCGCCACAAGAATGCACACGGATGGAATTGACAGTTATGAAAAAAGAGAGCATTAAATTGCACAAATATTGCAACCTGGCTTCCCAACGGGCCCCTGACAACCGTGGGAAGAGATCTGCTCTCAATTATTGGCAGTTTTCTCAAAAAAGTCCCCAAAATAATTTTTAAACCAAAAAAAGTGCAAAAAGCCACGGATCACAGCGTACGAGGGGACCTAATGGCCTGAGGCGGGGCGGGATTCGATTGTTTGATGCATGTCATTCCTCAACTCGCTTTGCAACCCGGAAGACCTCATCAAGGGTTGTCAGTCCCTCCATTGCCTTTCGTACCCCATCGTTAAACATCACCGTCATACCAGTGGCAGCTGCGGCTTTCCGGATCTCCTGAGTGGGAGCACCCTGGAAAGCCAACTCTCGAATTTTGCCATTCATAACCATGAGTTCAAAAATACCTTGTCGACCTTTGTAACCCTTTCGCTGGCAATTACTACAACCACGGCCTCTCATGAAGGTCGCGGTCTTGCGTTGCTCTTCTGTGATGCCCGCTGCCTCCAGTTGCACATCAGACGGCTCAAACGGCTGTTTGCACTTTGGGCAGTTGAGTCGAATCAGTCGTTGGGCAAGTACTGCAATCACACTGGAGGCCACAAGATAGGCAGGGACTCCCATGTCGATCATACGTGTTACGGCACTCGGAGAGTCATTCGTGTGAAGGGTGCTGAAGACAAGGTGGCCTGTTAGGGACGCTTGAATACCCATTTGGGCTGTTTCCGTATCTCGCATCTCACCCACAAGAATGACATTTGGAGCCTGCCGCAACATCGCCTTGATAACTCGTGCAAAGTCGAGACCGATGTTGTGCCGAATTTCAACCTGATTAATGCCTGTGAGATAGTACTCTACAGGGTCTTCAGCCGTGATGATTTTTGTATCAGGCTTATTCAGTTCATTCAGGGCCGCGTAGAGTGTTGTTGTTTTGCCGGATCCTGTTGGACCGGTCACAAGGATAATGCCATTGGGGCGACGTATGAGATTTTTGAACTGCCGAAAGTCGTGTTCAGACAGGCCAAGTTGTCGTACACCAACCTTAATGTTGTCCTTATCGAGGACACGCATAACGATTGACTGGCCGTGGTTTGTTGGAAGAACACTGACGCGCAGATCATATTGCTTGCCATCTGCCGACGTGACTTGGATTCGACCATCCTGAGGACGCCTCCGTTCCGCAATATCCAACTTTGAGAGAATTTTGATACGGGAGAGAATCGAGCCAAGCAGTCGACGAGGGGGACTATCTCTCTCCACCAAACGACCATCCATTCGGTATCGGACTCGGACACGATCTTCGAATGGTTCAATATGAATGTCACTCGCTTTGAGCTCCATGGCTTCGGAAATAATCAGATTGACCAGTTTTACAACTGGAGCATCAGAGTCATCCTCTTGTGTTGCTTGTCGAGCCTGCTCTTCGACAGTTGTTTCCGTAAAATCGATGGCAGTATTTGTGAATTCTTGCAGTAATGAGTCACCACTCTCTCCATCAATGATTCCATAATGCCGATTAATCGCTTCAGAAATCTGGTCACGAGGCGACACTGCGAGATCAACGTTGGCATTCAGGATAAAGCGAAGTTTTTCCTGAATATCCAAATCTGTGGGATCGCTTGTTACAATGCGAAGTGTATCCCCTTGCTGATCAATCGGAAAAATTGTGTTTTCGCGAGCAACGCTTTCAGGGAGTCGTTCGACAACTTCTTGAGGCACGTCCAGATCACCAACGTCGACGTAAGACATTTTATGGGCTTGCGCCAAAGCTCGCATCACCGAATCGCTTTTTGCGTAGCCAAGACGAACGACTTCCTCATGAAGTTGATTTCCAGATGACGAGGATGCCTTGAGTGCATCAGCCAACTGCTCATCACTCAGGATGTTGTCATTGATCAAGATTGTGACAAAGGGATCTGCAACCATAGATCTACAGCGATAAGGCTCAGGATTGGTCTAAAAATACATCATCATGTTCATAGCCAGGAGCACACGTACACAAGAAAATGAGTTCTTCTGTTCCTGTATTTTTGATTGTGTGCCGCTGGCCAGGGGGGATTGCAATGGCATCACCTGATGCAACCGAACGCACGTCATCATCAATAGTCATAGAAGCAGTTCCAGAAAGAATGTAGTAGATTTCTTCTGTCTTTTTGTGGTGGTGTGGAATCGTAGATGTCCCAGGAGGCAGGCGTGCCTCGGCAAGACTTTGATTACGAATTCCTGAGTTTCTGTGAGCTAACAACTCACGAATGGTTGAGCCGTCAACAGTTGTGAACGGGATCGTATCGCTATGATGAATGATGTCCATATACGAGAAGGATACCACACAACAAGAGAATTGAGGGAAGCACATTATTTTGACACGTAACCCGAGTAATTCTCAGGAAAACTGCTTTCGGTGCAATGTAGCTGGCGTGATTGCTCTGCTCTCCCAGCCTGTTCCGGGAAGATGTGATGGATCGAATGCATCACTACTTTCAACCATAAAAATACTTTTGGTAGCTCCTAGATTGATTGTGAATAGTTAAAAGTGACGTCCTACCTCAGCGCGGATGATCTAAAGCGATGCGACCTACAAGCTACGGCAGCTTCTATGAGGACGAATACGATGACA